>NZ_JBEZWH010000002.1:0-278320 GCF_040703975.1 Spirillospora sp. NPDC029432 | reverse complement strand
GCCAGCATCAGCAGCGGGAAGTTCCACGGGATGACCTGCGCGGCCACCCCGACCGGCCTGGGATCCGGGCCGAAGCCCGCGTACCCGACCGCCCGCGCCCAGGGCCGCGGCGAACGGGAACAGGGCCGCGAACGCCACCGCCGCCACGGACAGGGCGCCGACGCCGCGGCGCTCCCAGTCCGGGCCGTACGCCGCCGTCGCCGCCGACTCCAGCTCGGCGACGAACGCGGCGGCGCCCTGCGGCCGGGCGCCCGGATCCTTGGCCATGCCGCGCTCCACCAGCGCGCGCACCGCCTCCGGTACGGCGCCGGCCGGAACGGGGTCGTTCAGGTGCCGGCTCATCAGGCCAGCCGCGCCCTCGGCGGTGTACGGCCGGTGCCCCGTCACGCACTCGAAGAACACGCATGTCGCCGCGTACACGTCCGTCGCCGGGGACGCCGGGTCCCCGTTCCACTGCTCGGGCGCCATGTACGCGGGGGTCCCCGACCGCGAGCCCTCCCCCGCCAGCGCCGCGATCCCGAAGTCGATCAGCTTGCTCAGCCCGTCGGCGCGGACGACCACGTTCGCGGGCTTGTAGTCGCGGTGGACGACACCGACCGCGTGCGCCGCCGCCAGACCCATCAGCGAGCCCTTGAGGACGGCCAGGGCCGCCTCAGGCTCCAGCGGGGCCCGTTCCGCGAGCATCCTCTTGAGCGGGACGCCGTCCACGGCCTCCATCACCAGCGCCGCCCCGCGCTCGCTGGTCACGAACCGGAAGATCCGCACCACGTGCGGGTCGCTGACCCGAGCGAGCATGGCCGCCTCGCCGCGCAGCCGCTCGACGGCCTCCGCGTCGCCGTCCGTACGGGTCAGGTACTTGATCGCGACGGGGCCGCCGCCCTCGTCGTGCCGGGCCAGCACGACGCGCCCCTGCGCGCCCGCCCCCAGCTCGCCGACCTCGGTGAAGCCGCCGATCCGCCACGTGCCCGTCTCCTCGGACCGCATGCCCCCACCCTCCGCGCCCACGGCCGTCCCGGCAACGATTCTGGCGGATCCCACGATGTCATGATCTTCCGCGATCATTGGCCGACTGTGGTCGCGCGGGTTTCCGGCGGGGCCTCCCCCGTACGGGCCGGCCGCCGCCCCGCCGCCGGTCCGCACCCCTCGTCCCAGAAGCCTCAGCAGCCTCATATACACCACTTCGGCGGACATGGGGAATAGCCGGTCCGGGCCATAGCGTTCTCAAAGGAGATCGACCATTGGTGTACTGAAGCCCTGGTCGGTACACTGCGTGGCGGAGTGTGACCGCACGCAGCCACAGCGCGTGACTGCTTTCAACCCCTGACTGCGGTCGCCGAAGGAATCTTGATCGACGGCTGGTCCCTCCCGCGCGAGCGCGCGGCCACTCGACCCGGCGTGCCGCGAACCCGCGGCACCGGGGCCACGAGCGCCGCCGCCCGGGAGCGAGGACCCCGCATATTGGAGGCTGAAAGCCCTGACTACCTTTCGTGAACTCGGGGTCGTACCCGAGATAGCCGATGCCCTCGCCACCGAGGGCATCGTGGAAGCGTTCCCCATCCAAGAGCTCGCCCTGCCGATCGCGCTGGGCGGCCACGACATCATCGGCCAGGCCCGTACCGGCACCGGCAAGACACTCGCCTTCGGCGTGGCGCTGCTGCAGCGGATCCAGCACGGCGGCAAGCGGCCCCAGGCCCTCGTCGTCGCCCCGACCCGGGAGCTGGCCCTCCAGGTCACCGACGACCTGCTGGTCGCCGGCGGCAAGCTCGGCACCCGCGTGCTGTCGGTGTACGGCGGCCGCGCGTACGAGCCGCAGATCGAGGCGCTGCGCGAGGGCGTCGACGTCGTCGTCGGCACGCCCGGCCGGCTGCTCGACCTGGTCAAGCAGAAGCACCTCGACCTGTCCGAGGTCGGCGTCCTGGTGCTGGACGAGGCCGACCGGATGCTCGACCTGGGCTTCCTGCCCGACATCGAGCGGATCATCGAGCGGATCCCGGACCAGCGGCAGACGATGCTCTTCTCGGCCACCATGCCGGGCGAGATCGTGGGCCTGTCGCGGCGCTACCTGACCCGGCCGACCAACGTCCGGGCCGAGGCGCACACCGAGTCCGAGGCGACGCCGCAGGTGGTCCAGCACGTCTGGCAGGCCCACCAGATGGACAAGCCCGAGATGGTGGCCCGGCTGCTGCAGGCCGAGGGCCGCGGGCTGACCATGGTGTTCTGCCAGACCAAGCGGGCCTGCGACCGGGTCGCCGCCGATCTGGCCGGGCGCGGCTTCGCCGCCGCGGCCGTGCACGGCGACCTCGGCCAGGGCCAGCGCGAGCGGGCGCTGCGCGCGTTCCGCAACGGCAAGATCGACGTGCTGGTGGCCACCGACGTGGCGGCCCGCGGGCTGGACGTCGACGACGTCACCCACGTGGTCAACTTCGAGTGCCCCGACAGCGCCGACACCTACGTCCACCGGATCGGCCGCACCGGCCGGGCCGGCAAGGAGGGCGTGGCGGTCACCCTGGTCGACTGGTCCGACCTGAGCCGCTGGAAGCTGATCAACGGCACGCTCGACCTGCCGTTCGCGGCGCCGGAGGAGACCTACTCCACCTCCGAGCACTTCTACGCGGCGCTCGGCATCCCCGCCGGCACCACCGGCAAGCTCCCCAAGGAGCAGCGCGGCGAGCGCGCCGGGCTGGACGCCGAGGAGCTGGAGGACATCGGCGAGACCGGCAAGACCCGGACGCCCCGCGGCCGGGAGCACGACCGCGACCGCGACCACGAGAGCGAGCGCCCCCGCCAGCGGCGCAAGCGCAGCCGGACCCGCACCCGCGGCGGCAAGCCGGTCGAGGCGGCCGCCGCGGCGGCCGCCGGTGCCGAGCCCGCCCCGGCCGCCGAGAAGCCGGCGGCCAAGCCCGCCGCCAAGACGGCCGCCAAGGCGGCGAAGGCCGCCGAGGACGGCGGTGCCGTGGCCACCGAGCGCAAGCCCGCACGGACCCGCCGCCGCACCCGCGCCGGCCGGGTGATGGACCCCGAGAACAGCTGATTCCGACCGCACGCTGCGAGATCACGTCCGCGTGATCTCGCAGTGGACGCGACCGGCGCCTAGCCGCGCAGCCGCAGCGCCGTCCCCGGCCGGTCGGTGATCAGCACCGCGACCCGCGGATCGGCCAGGAAGCGCCGCATCAGCGGCTCGGCGTTGACCGTCCAGACCATGGCGGGGAACCCGGCCCGCGCGCACCGGCCCAGCACGCCGGCGCGCGCCAGCCGGTGGTTGATCGCCACCATGTCCGCCCCGCACGCGCGGATCGCGCGCAGCGGGGCGTAGTCGCGCGCGGCCACGCCGCGCTCCCACAGCCCCCGGCCCACCGACAGCGCGGTGGTCACCTCCGGGAACCGCCGCTTGATCTGCGCGATCGAGGCGGGCTCGCGGGTGGTGACGACGAACCCGTCCGGCCCGAACGCCGCCAGCGCCAGCGCGACGCTCTCGTGCTCGCAGCCGTGCTCCTTGAGGTCCAGATGCCCGCGCGCCCGGCCGCCGATGATCTCCAGCGCCTCGGTGACGAGCGGCACCGGCCGCGGCGCCAGCTCCCGCAGCCGCGGGTAGGTGCAGCGGTTGAGCGGCACGCCCGCGACCGTACGGTCATGGTGGACGACCAGCGCCCCGTCGGCGGTGCGCCGGACATCGATCTCCACGTACTCGGCGCCCGAGGCGACCGCGGCCCGCAGCCCGGACACGCCCGCCGAATCCCGGCGATGCGCCGAGATCGCCACCCCCTGCTCCACGTCCCGTGACGCTATCAGCGCGGCACCGTGACCGGTGCCTTCGTCCGCATTTTCGGTAGGCTGGCCCCCTGTGAGTACGCCCCGCTTCCTGACCCTGCCCCCCGGCGTCCGCCGGACGACGGTCGAGACCTCCCGCGGCCCGTTCGCCGCGCTGGAGGCCCTCCCGGGCTCGGGCGTACCCGAACGCTGTCCCGCCCTCCTCGTCCCCGGCTACACGGGCAGCAAGGAGGACTTCATCGCGGTCCTGCACCCGCTCGCCCAGGCCGGGCGCCGGGTGGTGGCGATCGACATGCGCGGCCAGTACCAGACCCCGGGCCCCGGCGACCCGGCCGGCTACACGCGGGCGGCGCTGGGCGACGACATCGTGGCGCTGGCGGAGGCCCTGGGGCCCGACCCGGCGCACCTGGTCGGGCACTCGTTCGGCGGGCTGGTCACCCGCGAGGCGATCCTGTCGGAACGGCTCCAGCCCGCCTCGTACGCGATCATGAGCTCCGGCCCGGCGGGCGTCACCGGCCAGGCGGCGGCCAAGGCGCAGGCCATGCGGGACGCCATCCCGCAACTGGGCATGGGGCAGATCTGGACGCTCAGCATGGAGCCGGACGCCGTGGGCCGCGGCGTCCCGCCGGACATCATCGACTTCCTCAAGACCCGCACGATGAGCAACTGCGAGACCGGGCTGGTGACGATGGCCCGGGAGCTGCTGTCGGCCCCCGACCGGGTGGACGAGCTGGCGAAGCTGGCCGGCGACACCGGCCTGCGGACCCTCGTCCTGTACGGCGAGGACGACGACGTGTGGGACCCGCGCGTCCAGGCGGCGATGGCCGAGCGGCTGGACGCCGCCAAGGTCGTGATCCCGAGCGCCGCGCACTCCCCCGCCGTCGAGGCGCCCGAGACCACCGCCAGCGCCCTCACCGACTTCTGGAACCAGGCCGAGCGCTCCATCCGCTGACCCGGCGGCTCTCGCCGCGTCAGCCCCTCTACAGCGCTTTGTTCGCCCTTGTTCGCCCTTGTACGCCCCCGCGTGACGCCGTTCACGTGGGGGCGGTGATGCGGGCGCGCCGATGTAATGACACACTTACACAAGTTTGTCTCACGAGTGCGAGGTGCGTGCATGTCGGCGACGGTCCAGCCCCCCGAGAGTGTCACCTGGCGCGTCCACATCGACCGGTCCATGTGGGTCGGCGGCGTCCGCAGCCTGATGCTGCAGGCGCTGCACCCGGTGGCCATGTGGGGCGTCTGGCAGAACAGCAACTTCCAGGAGGACCCGTTCGGGCGGCTCCAGCGCACCTCCGACTTCGTCGGGCTCTGCACGTTCGGGAGCGCCGAGGAGGTCGAGGTGGCCTCCAAGCGGGTCCGCGACATCCACCGCAGCCTGCGCATCCTCAACCACGACACCGGCAAGAGGGAGCGCCTGGACCAGCCCGAGCTGCTGCTCTGGGTGCACTGCGCCGAGGTCTACTCGTACCTGACGGTCGCGCGCCGCGCCGGGCTCCTCCTCACCGACGCCATGGCCGACCGCTACCTGGACGAGCAGCGCGAGTCGGCGACGCACGTGGGGCTGCACGCGGAGGACGTCCCGGGCAGCGTGGCCGAGATGGAGGAGTACATGGCCGCCATGCGCCCCCGGCTGCGCGTGACGGAGGAGGCCGCGTCCACGGTGCGGTTCCTGATGTGGCCGACGATGCCGGAGAACCTGAAGTTCCTGGCCCCCGGGAAGCCGGGCTGGTTCCCGTTCGGGGCGCTCTGCTACTACTCGCTGCCCGACTGGGCCCGGCAGATGTACGGGGCGCTGCCCGAGGTGCCGCAGCCCGCCGTCACCGCCGCGCTGCGCTCGTTCCGGATGGCGATGAACTCCGTCCCCGAGCGGCTCCACGACTACGCGTTCGCCAAGAACACCCGCGAGATGCTGGAGCGGTCCCGGCAGCGGCTGGCCGCCGAGGGGTACGACACCAGCCACGGCCTGTACGGCCTGCGCGACCCGCGCCGCTGGCCCGCGCGGCGCGCGGCCGTACCGGCCGCCTAGCCGCCGCTAGTCGGTGGGCAGGGCCGCCCAGGGGTCCTTCCTCGGGGCGGCCTGGAGGCCCTCCGGGCAGTGGCGGGCGAAGTCGCACCAGGAGCACAGGTTGCTCGTCCGCGGCGGGAACACGTCGTCGTACGGCGCGTGGTCGACCGCCGCCGGGCCCTCGCCGGGGCGCGGCCGCGGCACGCGGGGCCGGCTCCGGTACGCCTCGTCGGCCGCGGCCGCCTCCGCCGCGATCTGCTCGGCGCGCTTCAGGTGCCGCTGGAGCGACTCGTCGGTGTGCTCCCACACCGCCACCTCACCGGACGGCAGGTGGTGCAGCTCGACGCGGCGGCACGGGCGGCGCAGCACCCGCGCCGCCGCCATCGCGTAGATCGCCAGCTGGAGCGAGCCGCGGGCGTCGTCCGAGGTCAGCACGTGCCGCCCGGTCTTGTAGTCGACGACGACGAGCTCCGCGCCGCGCGCGTCCAGCCGGTCGATGCGGCCCGACACCGCGATCCGGTCGGTACGGGTCGCCACCGTGCGCTCCACGCCGATCGGCTCGTCGGCCGGGTCGAGGCGCGCGACGTACCGCTCCACCATCTCCCGGGCGCGCTCGCGCCACTCGGCGGACTGCTCGGCGTCCCGGAAGCCGTCGGTGAGCCAGCCGCGCGCCAGCAGCGCCCCGGCCGACTCCACCGAGCGCTCCTCCTCGGGCAGCCGCCACCAGGCCGCCAGCGCGTTGTGCACGCTGGAGCCCACACTGTTGTGCGCCCAGGGCGCGCCCTTGGGCGGCGACGGCCGGTCGAGGTAGGTCATCCGGTACCGCCGCGGGCAGTCCAGCCACGCGTTCAGCCGCGAGGGCGTGCAGGAGTAAAGCCGCTGGGGCATCCCGTCCAGGCCCAGCTGCTCGGCGACCATGGATCAGCCGTCGTCGCTCTCGCGGGCCAGCTCGCCCCAGCTCTCCCAGCGGGCGTCCTCGTCGCCGACCGTGGTCTCCTCGCCCTGGCCCGGCAGGACCCGCAGGTCCTTGGGCAGCGGGGTGAGCAGGGCCCCGATCGAGTTGAGCTGCTTGCGCAGGTCCTCGAAGGCGCCGCCGATCGAGCCGGGCCGGCCGCGGTGCAGCGTGTCGCCGGAGAACAGCAGGCCGAGCTGCTCGCTGATCACGCAGACCGCGCCCGGGGTGTGCCCGGGGGTGTGCACGATCTCCAGCTGGGCGTCGGCGATCTCGAAGATCCCGCCGTCCTCCAGCCAGATGTCCGGCTCCAGCGACCGCAGCGCCTTGGCGTCGTCCTCGTCCTCCTCGTCCTTGGCGAGGCGGCCGAAGTAGTCGCGCCACAGCAGCCGGTCGGCGCGGTGCAGCGCGATCGGCGCCCAGTTCTCCTCGTCCTCCTCGCCGGCGGCGGCCACCTCGAGCACCACGCCGAGGTGGTGCTCGTTGCCGTCGGTGAGGATGACGGCCATGACCTCCCGGTCCCCGACCTCCTTGAGGATGGCGTCGGCGTCGTAGGCCGGGTCGATCACGATGACCTCGTCGTCGTCGCCGACGATGTAGGTGTTGCTCTCGACGTCGTACTCGGTGTCGTCCAGGGTCAGCGTCCCCGACGTCACAACCTGTTCGATGCGCGCGTCCACGCCCCGCACCCTATCGCGCGCCCGCGACCGGATGGGCGGATCAGACGGCGCTCAGCGCCACCCGCTGGCTGGGAGTGCCCTCGGCCTCGAAATCGACGTAGCCGCTGTACGGCCCCGTCAGGGCGATCTTCACCTGGGCGGTCTGGCCGCTCTTGAGCGTGCCGAACGCGCGGCTGACGGTCACGTCGGTGACGTCCTCGGTCCGCCATTCGACGGTGCCGCCCTCGGCGGTGAGCGTGACGGTCACCGCCGATCCCTTCTCCTCCACCTTCAGCTCCCCGACGGGGCTCACCAGCAGGCGGGGGCCGGCCGGCCTGGAGGCGGACCGGGAGGACGGGGCCGCGGAGCCGGTCCCGGCGGACGCCGCCTGGGACGACCCGGCGGCGCCGGGACGCTCCCGCTCGGCTCCGGACTCCTTGCTGACGGCCCAGAAGACGGCGCCGATCGCGATGAGGACGGCGACGACGGAGATCGCGGTGGGCACCCAGCGGTTGCCGGCGGACGGCGGCCCCGAGACGGGGTCCCCTGTGGCGGGCTGCACGGCGGTGGGCGGATCGGCCGGCGGGGCGGGCGGCGCGGACGGGGCGAGCAGGCGGGTGCCGTCGGGGCGGGTGGCGGCGAGGGTGCGGCCCTCGGCCATGATCTCGGTGGGCTCGCCGGAGTGCCCGATCAGGCGCATCAGCAGGTCGGCGGACGCGGGCCGGGCCTCGGGGTCCTTGCTCAGGGCCAGCCGGACGAGTTCGCGGAGCGGCTCGGGAGTGTCGCCGAGGGCGGGTTCGGCGTTCAGGATGCGGCCCATCACGGCCGGGATCGTGTCGTTGCCGAACGGCGGCCGGCCGGTGGCGGCGTACACCACGGTCGCGGCCCACGCCCACACGTCGGCGCGCGGGCCGACGGACTCGGCGCCCACCTGCTCGGGGGCCATGTACGAGGGCGTCCCCACGACCGCGCTGGAGCCGGTGGAGCCGGGGTCCAGGGCCTTGGCCACACCGAAGTCGATCACGCGCGGGCCGTCCTGGCCGAGCAGCACGTTGGCGGGCTTGAAGTCGCGGTGGACGATCCCTGCCTGGTGGATGGCGGCCAGCGCGGTGGCGGTGCCGATGGCGAGGCGTTCCAGCTGGGCGCCCGGCAGCGGGCCCTTCTCCGCCACGACCTCGGCGAGGGACGGGCCCTCGACGTACTCGCTGACGATGTACGGGCGGTCGCCGTCGATGTCGGCGTCCAGGACCTGGGCGGTGCAGAAGCGGGCCACCCGGCGCGCCACCGACAGCTCGCGGACGAACCGCGCGCGGGCCGGGTCGTCGCCGCGCAGCGACGCCTGCAGCAGCTTGACCGCGACAGGGTCTCCGGACGCGGCGGCGCCGAGGTAGACCACGCCCTGGCCGCCCTGGCCGATGCGGCCGCGCAGCTCGTACGGGCCGATCCGCCGGGGATCCTCGGGCAGCAGTGACGCCACGTCTGACATTCCCGTCCTTCCGCCGTCAACGGCAGGATCGTAGTCGCAGCGCGATGGGCGGCGCCGCCGGGTTCACGAGAACGCGGCCCGCGCGCCGGCGGCGTCCAGGAGGGCCTCGTAGTCCGCGCGGGCCGTGGTCTCGCTGCCGAGCCGGTCGCCGGTCATGGCGCCGTGGTCGTCGCTGGAGCCGGTGGTGAGCAGGCCCAGCGCGGCGGCGACCGCGCGCAGCCGGGCGCGGTCCTCGGGGGCGTGGTCGGGATGGTCGGCCTCGACGCCGGCGAGTCCGGCCGCGGCCAGCTCCTCGATCACCTCGTCGCCGAACAGGTAGCCGCGCCGGCGGGCGCGCGGATGGGCCAGCACGGCGGCGCCGCCGGCCTCCCGGATCAGCCGCACGGCGCGGACCGGATCCAGCGGGTACGGCCCGATGTGGGCGCGGCCGCCGGAGCCGATCCACTCGGGGGTGAACGCCTCGTCCACGGCCGCGACGACCCCGGCCTCGACCATCGCGCGGGCGACGTGCGGACGGCCGACCGACTCGCCGCCCGCCAGCTCCCGTACCCGCTCCCAGGAGACGTCGGCGCCCAGCTCCCGCAGCCGGTCGACCATGCCGCGCGCCCGGCCGAGCCGGTGCTCGCGGATGCGGGCCAGCTCGGCGGCCAGGCCGGGCGCGTCGGGGTCGAACAGGTAGCCGAGCAGGTGGAGGCTGCGGCCGTCGTGCCGGCAGGACAGCTCGATGCCCGGGACCAGCGCCAGCCCGTCCGGGAGGGCGTCCCGGGCGGCGGCCCAGCCCGCGACCGTGTCGTGGTCGGTGAGCGCGAGGACGTCGAGACCGGCGTCCCGGGCGCGCCGGACGACCTCGGCGGGCGGCCGGGTGCCGTCGGAGGCGGTGCTGTGGCTGTGCAGGTCGATCCGCATGCCCCGTTCCTACCAGCAGGGCGGCGGGCGCGGCCGCGCTCAGTCCTGGAGGCGGGGGCTGAACGCGCCGTACGGCAGGTCCGGCTGCATCCCGGGTTCGCGGAGATCGAGCAGGTGGGGGCGGTCCAGCAGGAACACCCCGGCCTCGGCGGGCCAGAGGATCATCCAGAGCCAGTCGCCCATGGCCTCGCCCACGTACACGGCGCGGTCGGGTCCGGACGGCACCGCCCACATGGGGACCGAGTGGCCGCTGGTGGCGGTGGGGCCCTGGACGTCGAGCTTGCCGTGCGGCGGGCTGCCGTCGAACACGTCGCCGGGGTCGGTCGAGTCCAGCCCGGCGTAGAACGCGCCGAGCCCGACGCCCGGCTCCTCGGCGATGACGAGCAGGTCGGCGGGGCCGCCGCTGAGCAGGCCGGGGCCCGACAGCGCGACCGTGCAGGCGCGGCCGCCGCTGCGGTCGTCGCCGACCGCGCAGAATCCGGTGACCAGCCAGCCCTTGGGAAGCGGCCAGGGGACCCAGACCGGGACCCGGGCGTCGCGCAGGACCGCCGCGAGCCCCTCGGCGCTGGGCCGCTTCGGCGGCTGTCTCGGCAGTACGGCGCCGTGCACGCCGCAGTTCCAGTCGCTCGACCAGAGGCTGGGCGCGCGCAGCCGCCCACCGCAGCGTGGGCACGTGGGCTCCGCCCTCATGGCTACCAACAGTGCGTGGTGGGGCGGCGCCGCGTCAAGATCTCCCAGCTCAACGCGGCGGAAAAGGGGCACAAAATAGTGGGGTGAAGGTGACGAGGGTGCGCTGCGTGGGCGGGATCGCCGTGGACGGGTCGGGCCGGCTGCTGATGATCAGGCGGGGGCACGCCCCGGCGGCGGGGCTGTGGTCGATCCCGGGCGGCCGGGTGGAGCCGGGCGAGAGCGACGCGGCCGCGGTGGTCCGCGAGATGCGCGAGGAGACCGGGCTGGACGTCGCGGTGGGCGCGCACGTGGGCACCGTGGAGCGGCCCGGGCCCGGCGGGGTCGTGTACGAGATCCACGACTACGCGGTCACGGCGGAGGGCGGCGTCCTGGCGGCCGGGGACGACGCCGCCGACGCCCGCTGGTTCACGCCCGGCGAGCTCCGCTCCCTTCCCACGGCTCCGGGGGTCATCACGGCCCTCACCGATTGGGGCCTTCTCTAGGTCTGCGCGCAGGAGGTTCTCCCCGCTACGAGGGGTTCAGCGCTCGGCGGCTTCCTGACCGGCGCCGAACGGCGGCGTCCCCGGCGGGGTGTCCACCGCGGCCGCGGGCGCCCCGGCCGGAACGGCGGCGGGGGCGGACGGGTCCGCCACCGTCCGCCGGACCCGCAGCCGCCGGGCCAGCCAGGCCACGGCCGCCGCGTACAGCGCCATCGAGACCACGTCGGCGGCCACGTACTGCCAGGCCACCGCGCCCTGCTCGATGGTCAGCTCGCCCACGGCCGCCGGGAACATGAACGCCATGATGTTGTTGAGGACGTGCAGCGCGATCGCCGCCTCCAGGCCGCCGGTGCGCACGGTCAGCCAGCCCGCGACGGCGCCGAAGAGGAAGACGTCCAGCATCCCGAAGCCGGTGTAGCCGTGCAGCGACATGAAGACCGCCGAACCGGCCGCGATGCCCGGCCACGGCGTCCGGAACACCCTGCTGAACGCCTGCCCGGCGCGGCTCCGCGCGTTCTCCAGCGTGCACGCGCCGATGCCCTGGAGCAGCCAGCCGCGGAACACGTACTCCTCGGCGGACGCCTGGAACGGCACCAGCGCGAGGATCACCGCGGCGGCGAGGAGGAACCGGCCCCAGCCGACGAACTTCTCCTCCTCGACGACCGGCTCGTTCACGCTCATGCTCGCCAGCAGCGACATGCCGAACGACACCACGCAGAACAGCACCGCCACCCCGGCGCAGGCCAGCAGCCAGCGCCACCGGAGCCGTCCCGCCACCGACGACAGCGTGCCGGGCCGCCGCCGCTGGATCCACCACGGGACCAGCAGCACGATCGGCAGGAAGAGGCCCAGCGCGCCCAGGTTGAGCGCCAGATCGGCGACCTGGTCGCCGAGGATCGTGCCGCCCTCGCCCGTCCCGGTGGGGAGCTCCCCCGTGACCAGCGCCGCGACGACCATCGCGACGATGCCGACCACCATCACCACCGCCATGCCGGCGGCCACGATGACCAGCGACCCGACCAGGGGCCGCCACCAGCGGTGGACGTCGGTCCGCGCCATGTGGTGGTACTGGGCACCCGGCCGCGGCGGCACCGTCCAGGGGCGCTTGGCCGGCGGCGCGTAGCCGTAGCCCGGGACGAACTGGGCATACCCGTAAGGCTCCGGCTGCTGCTGCCCGTACGGCTGCTGCTGCCCGTAGGGCTGCTGCGCCCCGTACGGGTGGGGGTACGGCTGCGGCTGCGCCTGGGGCTGCTGCGCCTGCGGGTACTGGCCGGGGCCCGGCCAGCCTTCCGGAGCCGGCGGCTCCGGAGCCGCGGCGCTCCCGTACCCCTCGGGCCGCTCGGGCGGCTCCTGCGGCTCGGGCCGCGCGTGCTGCTCGGGCCGCTCGCGGGACGGGTCCCGCCCCGGATCGGGCGGGGCCCAGCCGTTGTCCGCCGGATCCGACACGCGCGACCTCCTGGAACTGTTACGGAATCTCTGGCCCTGCGTCGAATCGTACGTGCCGCGCGGCGCCGCCCGTCGCGGCCGCGGCCCGGCCGCTCACTTCTCCGGCGGCTCGAACGTCCGCGTCCGGGACAGCCCGGCGGCCCGGCCCTTGGCGGCGATGACCAGCGCCATCTTCCGGGACGCCTCGTCGATCATCTCGTCGCCCAGCATCGCGGCGCCGCGCCCCTCGACCCGGGTGGAGTGGTCGTACGCGTCCAGGATCAGCTCGGCGTGGTCGTAGTCGTCCTGCGCCGGGGAGAAGACCTCGTTGCCCGCGTCCACCTGCGACGGGTGCAGGACCCACTTGCCGTCGAAGCCCAGCGCCGCCGACCGCCGCGCCACCCGGGTGAACGCCTCGACGTCCCGGACGTTGAAGTACGGCCCGTCGATGGCCTGGAGGCCGTGCGCGCGGGCCGCCAGCAGGATGCGCATCAGGATGTAGTGGTAGGCGTCGCCCTCGGTGTAGCCGGGCGGCTGCTCCCCCACCACCAGCGTCTTCATGTTGATCGAGGCCATGAAGTCGCCCGGCCCGAACACCAGCGTCTCCAGCCGCGGCGACGACGCGGCGATCGCGTCGATGTTCACCATGCCGCGGGCGTCCTCGATCTGGGCCTCGATCCCGATCCGGCCCTCCTCGTACCCCATCGCCCGCTCGATCTGGGTCAGCAGCCGGTCCAGCCACTGGACGTGGGAGGCGTCCTGGACCTTGGGCAGCATCACGCAGTCCAGGTTGCGGCCGGCGCCCTCCACGACCTCGATCACATCCCGGTACGCCCAGCGAGTCTCCAGGTCGTTGATCCGGACGACGCGGATCCTGCCCGCCCAGTCGCCCTCGTTCAGCGCGGCGACGACGTTCCCGCGCGCCCGCTCCTTGACGTCCGGCGCGACCGCGTCCTCCAGGTCCAGGAAGATCTCGTCGGCGGGGAGGCCCTGCGCCTTCTCGATGAAGCGGGGATTGCTGCCGGGGACCGCAAGGGTCGTACGTCGCGAACGCATGCCGCGGATGTTATCGACCGGCCCGTTGTGGGATTCTGGCGGCCATGACGGACTCCAGCGCGCTGATCGCGGAGGCGGCCAAGAAGTCGGGGCTGCTCTGGCTCCACCTGCCCGATCTGCCGCAGCCGCGCGCGGCCTGGCACCTGTGGCACGACGGCGCGGCGTACGTGCTGACCGGCGGCGAGGGCGAGCAGCCGATGCCCGGCCTGCCGGAGGCCGAGCGGGTGCGGGTCACGCTGCGGAGCAAGGACAAGGGCGGGCGGCTGATCTCGTTCGTCGCGGCCTGCGAGCGCGTCGAGCCCGGCACCCCGCTGTGGGACGAGGTCACGCCGCTGCTGGCCAAGGACCGGCTGAACGCGGCGTCGCACGAGGGCCAGACCGAGCGGTGGGCGGAGGAGTCGTACGTCGTCCGGCTGGTCCCGACCGATGAGGTGGCCGAGGGGCCGGGCGGGTACGGGGACGGCTACGCGAGCGTGCGGCCCGTGCCGACCCCGGCCACGACCGCGGGCCCGCCGCCGCGCATGATCGGCGGCCGGCGCCGGAAGGCGGACCGCTAGCCCGCGGCCCGCCCGGCACGCGCGCTCACATCGGCAGCTCGCGGTTGCGGCCGATCGCGCGGAGCTTGTCGGGGTTGGCCACCAGGTGGACGGCGTGCACCAGGCCGTCGTCGCCGACGTCCAGCGTGATCGTGGAGAGGGGGCCGTCCGGTCCGTCGACGACCACGCCCGGCACGCCGTTGATCTCGGCCCGCCGCATCCGCATCTCCGCGGGCTCGACGCCGGCGAGCGGCAGCGCCGCCACGGCCGCCAGCCAGCGCGCCACCTTGTCCGCGCCGTGGATCGTCCGCAGCGCCGCCCGGACCTTGCCGCCGCCGTCGCTCCACAGCGTCACGTCGGGGGCCAGCGCCTCCATGAGCGCGTTGAGGTCGCCGCCCAGCGCCGCCTCCAGGAACCGCTCGGTCACGGCCCGGCGCTCGGCCCGGTCCGTCCCGAACCGGGGCCGGCGGGCCTCCACGTGCTTGCGGGCCCGGGTGCCGAGCTGCCGGACGGCCGCCTCGGACCGGTCGACCGCCGCGGCGATCTCCCCGTACGGGAAGCCGAAGACCTCCTTGAGCAGGAACACCGCGCGCTCCAGCGGGCTGAGCGTCTCCAGCACCACGAGCATCGCCATCGACACCGACTCCGACAGCTCGGCGTCCTCGGCCACGTCCGGCGCGGTCAGCATCGGCTCCGGCAGCCACGGGCCGACGTAGGTCTCGCGCTGCGCGCGGGCCGAGCGCAGCCGGTCCAGCGCCAGGTTGGTGGTGATCCGCACCAGGTACGCCTGCGGATCGTCCACGCCCGACCGGTCCGCCGCCGACCAGCGGAGCCAGGCGTCCTGGACGGTGTCCTCGGCGTCGGCGGCGGTCCCCAGCATCCGGTACGCCACCGCGAACAGCAGCCCGCGGTGCTCCTCGAACGCGGTGTGCTCCGGCCGCATCCGGGGCTCCGTCACCGCGCCACGGTCCCTTCCGGCGGGCGGGCCGGGATCTCGCAGCGGTCCTTGAAGCCCTGCCCGGTGAGGCCGGCGGCGGCGTTGAAGCGGGAGCGCAGGTTCTCCAGCGCGATCATCATGGTCAGCTCGACCAGCTGCCGCTCGGACAGGAACCGGCGCAGCGCGGCGGTCAGCTCGTCGGTGACCTCGGGCGGGTCGGCCGTCATCGCCTCGGCGTACTCCATGACCAGCCGCTCCTCCTCGTCGAACAGGTCGCTGTCGCGCCAGTGCGGCACGGCCTCCAGCTTCTCCAGCGGGACGCCGTGGGTCGTCGACTCCCAGCTGCCGAAGTCGACGCACCAGGAGCAGCCGATCCGGACCGCGCTGGCCATGACCGCCAGGTCCTTCAGCCGGTGCGGCACCGCCTTCCAGCCCAGCGCCTGGGCCTCCAGGATGCCGTATCCGGTCGCGACCCCCATGTGGTGCCCCATGGCGCGGGCCGGGTCCAGCTCGGCGCCGAACTTGCGGCGCATCAGCCAGGTCGCGATCCGGTAGCGCAGGTTCCGCGGCGGGTCGAGGGAGATGCGGGACATGTCGGTCCTCCGTTTCGTCGCTGTCACCCCAAGGACGGGCGGCCCCGGACGGATGTGACATGCCCTCCGTTCACCCGGCGGCCTCGGATGAGGTCCAAGATCGTGGGTAATGTCCCTCCCATGACCGGGACTCCGACGCGGGTGTTCGTCGCGCGGCTCGCCGGCATCGCCGTCTTCGACCCGGCCGGCGACCAGGTGGGCCGGGTCCGCGACGTCGTGGTGGCGCTGCGCCTGGGCTCCCGGCCGCCGCGGGTCCTCGGCCTGGTGGTGGAGGTCTCGCCGCGCCGCCCGGTCTTCCTGCCGATCACCCGGGTCACCGTGATCGAGGCGGACGCGATCGTGTTCGACGGCCGCCTGAACGTGCGCCGCTTCCAGCAGCGCGAGTCCGAGACGCTGGTCCTCGCCGAGATGCTGGACCGGACCGTGCGGCTGACCGAGACCGGCGAGGCGGTCGGCGTGGTGGACGTGGCGATCGAGCCGACCAGGACCCGCGACTGGCTGGTCTCCAAGGTGGCCGTCCGCCGTGGCCGCGGCCGCGCCGGGCGGAACGGGCGTCCCGGCCGGATGCGCGGGCCCGGCCTGCGGCGCGGCGGCGAGACGTTCGTCGTCGACTGGGACGCCGTGCACGGCTTCTCGGCCGTCGAGCACGGCCAGGGCGCCGCCGGGCTGCTCGCCGCGTTCGAGAAGATGCGCCCCGCCGACCTGGCGGGGATCGTGCACGAGCTGCCGGCGAAGCGGCGCGGCGAGGTCGCGGCCGCGCTGGACGACGAGCGGCTCGCCGACGTGCTGGAGGAGCTGCCGCAGGACGACCAGATCGAGATCCTGGAACGGCTGGAGGTGGACCGCGCCGCCGACGTCCTGGAGGCGATGGAGGCCGACGACGCCGCCGACCTGCTCGGCGAGCTGCCCACCGAGCAGCGCGAGCGGCTGCTGACGCTGATGGAGCCGCAGGAGGCGGCCCCGGTGCGGCGGCTGCTGACGTACGCGGAGAACACCGCGGGCGGCCTGATGACCACCGACCCGGTGATCGTCCCGCCGGACGCGACCGTCGCCGACGCGCTGGCCCGCATCCGGAACCCGGACCTCAACCCGGCGCTGGCCGCCCAGGTGTACGTGTGCCGGCCGCCGACCGCCACGCCCACCGGCCGCTACCTGGGCACCGTGCACTTCCAGCGGCTGCTGCGCGAGCCCCCGCCGACCCTGGTCGCCGGGATCGTGGACAGCGACCTGGACCCGCTGCGGCCGACGATGCCGCTCCAGGACGTGGCGATCTACCTGGCCACCTACAACCTGGTGGCGGGCGCCGTGGTGGACGACAACGGCCACCTGCTCGGCGCCGTCACCATCGACGACGTGCTCGACCACCTGCTGCCGGACGACTGGCGGGAGGCCGTCATGGACGCCTCCGCCGAGCTGTCCGGCGATCCCGAGGAGGAGGCCCTGCGCGGCGGCCGGGCCGGCCCGGGCGAGCCGAGACCGACCGATCGGGGGACGCCACCATGACGACGCCACGCCTGGACCAGCCGCGGGAGCTGCGCCGCACCCTGCTGCCGCGCCCGCACTACGACCCCGAGTCGTTCGGCCGGCTGTCGGAGCGGATCGCCCGGTTCCTCGGCACCGCCCGGTTCCTGGTCTACATGACGGCGTTCGTGGCGGTCTGGATCGGCTGGAACGTGCTGGCGCCGCCCGCGCTGCGCTTCGACGAGTACCCGTTCATCTTCCTGACGCTGATGCTCTCGCTCCAGGCGTCGTACGCGGCGCCGCTGATCCTGCTGGCGCAGAACCGCCAGGACGACCGCGACCGCGTCCAGTACGAGCAGGACCGGGCCCGCAACGACCGCACGATCGCCGATACCGAGTACCTCACCCGGGAGATCGCCGGGCTGCGGCTGGCGATCAGCGAGGTCGCCACCCGGGACTTCCTGCGCTCGGAGCTCCAGCAGATGATCAGGGAGCTGGACGGGGAGCGCAAGGAGTCGCACTCCACGCTCTCGTAGCGGCGGGCGGCGTCAGGGCTCGTCCGACAGCTTCGCCAGGACGCCCGCCAGCGCCCGCAGGTCGGCGTCGTCCAGGCGGCTCAGGACGTACTCCCGGACGCCCCGCTGGTACGTGGGCGTCGCGGCCTCCAGGCGGTCCCGGCCGCGGTCGGTGAGCACCGCGTACAGGCCCCGCGCGTCGCTCGGGCAGGACTCGCGGATCACCAGGCCCTCGCGCTGCATCCGGTCGATCAGCCGGGTCAGCCCGCTGCGCGACAGCAGCACCCGGTCGGCGAGGTCGTTCATCCGGAGCCGGCCGCCGGGCTGCTCGCCCAGGTGGACGAGCACGTCGTAGGCGCCCAGCGCCAGGTCGTGCCCGGCCAGCAGATCGGCCTGGAGGCGGCGCGAGATCCGGACCTGGCCGCGCAGCATGGCGCGCCACACGGTCAGCTCGGCGGCCGAGACGATGGTGCCGGACGGCGTTGTCACGACCCGAATGGTACGCGCGCGCGGGGCGGTGCGCGGGCACCCCCGCGGAGTTCATACCATGGGTACATGGCCTCCCAGTTGACGATCGAGCAGGTGACCGAGGCGCTCGCCACGGTGAACGATCCTGAGATCCGCAAGCCCATCACCGAGCTCGACATGGTCAAGAGCGTCGACATCGCGCCGGACGGCGCGGTCAGCGTCGGCATCTTCCTGACGGTGGCCGGGTGTCCGATGAAGGACACGCTGACCAGGACCGTCACCGAGGCCGTCGAGCGGCTGGACGGCGTCGCGTCCGTCTCCGTCGAGCTGGACGTGATGAGCGAGGAGCAGCGCAAGGCGCTGCAGACCAAGCTGCGCGGCGGCGAGCCCGCCAAGGAGATCCCGTTCGCCAAGCCCAACTCGCTGACCAAGGTGTACGCCGTGGCGAGCGGCAAGGGCGGCGTCGGCAAGTCGTCGGTGACCGTCAACCTGGCCGCCGCGCTGGCCGCCCAGGGCCGCAAGGTGGGCGTGGTCGACGCCGACATCTACGGCCACTCGGTGCCGCGGATGCTGGGCGTGGACGCCCCGCCGACCAAGGTCGCCGACATGATCATGCCGCCGTCGGCGCACGACGTGAAGGTGATCTCCGTCGGCATGTTCACCGCCGGGAACCAGCCGGTGGTCTGGCGCGGGCCGATGCTGCACCGCGCGCTGCAGCAGTTCCTCGCCGACGTCTACTGGGGCGACCTGGACATCCTGCTGATGGACCTGCCGCCCGGCACCGGCGACATCGCGATCTCGGTGGCCCAGCTGCTGCCGTCCGCGGAGATCCTGGTGGTCACCACGCCGCAGCAGGCCGCCGCCGAGGTGGCCGAGCGGGCCGGCGCCATCGCGGCGCAGACGCACCAGCAGGTCGTCGGCGTGATCGAGAACATGTCGTACCTCACCTGCGCGCACTGCGGCGAGCGCCAGGACATCTTCGGCGCGGGCGGCGGCCAGACGGTCTCCGACGCGCTGACCCAGACGCTCGGCACCCGGGTGCCGCTGCTGGGCCAGGTGGCGATCGACCCGCGGCTGCGCGAGGGCGGCGACGCCGGCACGCCGCTGGTGCTGTCGGACCCCGACGCCGAGGCGGCCAAGGAGCTGCGCAAGATCGCCGACTCGCTGGGCGGCCGTTCCCGCGGCCTGGCCGGCATGTCGCTGGGCATCTCCCCCAAGGGCCGCTAGGCGCCGCTGACAGAGGCCACACGCGAACGGCCCCTCCAGGGACTCCTGGAGGGGCCGTTCCGCGTTCTGGTCGCCCCTGCGTGGCCTGAAGTGGCCTGAAGTGGCCTTAAGCGTCTCTGAGCGGCTTCAGGTGGTCTCAGGTGGCCTCGTTGTCGTAGGGCGGGCGCTCGCCGTACTCCAGGCCGCCGGCCGCGGCCGCCGCGTACGACGGCTCGTCGTCGAACAGGCCGCCGGAGCCGCCGCCGCTGGAGCGCACGTCGTCGTCGTGGTCCTCCAGCAGGTGCTTGCGGACGAACGTCTTGGGGTTGAGGTCGGCGACGTCGAAGTCCTTGAACTCCGGGCCGAGCCCCTCCTGCAGGTCCGCCTTGGCGCTGTTGGCCATCTGCCGCAGCTGCCGCAGCGCGCGGCCCGCCTGCCCGGCCGCCTGGGGGAGCTTGTCCCCGAAGATGACCAGGGCGAGCACGACGAGCACCAGCATCTCGCCCAGTCCGACGTCGAACAACCCGACCTCCACGCGCCAAGGGGGCCGGACCCCGCGGTCCGGTCCCCCCAGCGTATCCCCGGTCCGGACGAACCGGACCCCTGCCTCAGCAGGGCCTCAGTTGGCCTGCCCCAACGTGACCTCTACCGTCGTCTCCTTGCCGTCCCGCTGATACGTGACCTTCACCTTGTCGCCGGGTCCGCGGCTGCTGATCTGGGCCGACAGGTCGGCCGGCCCCTCGATCGGCTGGTCGCCCAGCTTGGTGATCACGTCGCCGGGGCGCAGCCCGGCCTTGTCGGCCGCGCTGCCCTTGACGATCGGCTGCACGCCCTGCTGCGCCTGCGTGGCGATCTTCACGCCGGGGCCCTGGTACTGCTGGTCCATCCCGATGCCGAGCTGGGCGCGGCGGGCGCCGCCGGTGTTGATGATCTCCTGGGCGACCCGCTTGCCCTGGTTGATCGGGATGGCGAAGCCGAGGCCGATGCTGCCGCTCTGGCTCTCCCCGCCCAGCCCGCGGCCGCCGAGGGTGGCGATCGCGGTGTTGATGCCGATCACCCGGCCCTTGCCGTCCACCAGCGGGCCGCCGGAGTTGCCGGGGTTGATCGCCGCGTCGGTCTGGATGGCGTTGAGGACCGAGGCGTCCCCGCCGCCCTCGCCGCCGGTCGGCACCGCGCGGTTCATCGAGCTGACGATGCCGGTGGTGACCGAGCCCTGCAGGCCGAGCGGCGAGCCGATGGCGATCACCGGGTCGCCGACCGCGAGGTCGTCGGAGTTGCCGAGCTGGAGCGCCGGCAGCCGGTGCGCGCCCTCGGGCTTCAGCACGGCGATGTCGGAGCTGGGGTCGCGGCCCTTGATCGTGGCGGGCAGCGTCTTCTTGTCGTTGAAGACCACCTGGATCTCGCCGCCGGAGCCGCCGGACGCCACCACGTGGTTGTTGGTGATGATGTAGCCGCCGTTGACGATGAAGCCGGTGCCGCCGGCGCCCTCGCCGCCGGCCGCGGCCACGCGGATCATCACGACGCTCGGCAGCACCTTCTGCGCGATGCCGGCGACCGAGTCCGGCGGCCGGTTCTTGGCCTGGCCGCCGCCGGAGCCGCCGCCGAGGCTGATGCTGCCCGGCTCGTCGCCGTCGCCGGTCGCCAGCACGCCGATCCCGGCGCCGAGGCCGCCGGCCACCAGCGCCACGACCAGCGCGACCACGGCCAGCACGCCCAGGCCGGGCCCGCCCCGCGAGGCGGACGGCAGCGAGGGCACCGGCGCCCAGTTCGGCCCGCCGGGCGGCTGCCCGGGCATGCCCGGGTGCCCCATCGGGCGGGCGCCGGGCGGGCCCATCGGCCCCGCTCCGGGCGGTGCGCCCGGCGGCGGACCGGCCAGCGGCGTCCCGCCGTGCGGCGGCCGCTGCGACTGGTGGGGCGGCCACCCGTACGGCGTGCCCTGGCCGCCCTGTGCCGCGGCGCGCGGGTCGCCGGGCTGCCCGGGCTGCTGGTGCGCGGCCATCCGGGGGTCCTGGTCGTACCCGTGCGGGACGAACCCGGGACGCTGCCGGGCCGGGTCCCCGCCGGGCGGCGGCATCGCGGACGCCGCGGCCTCCCCCGGCACGGGACTCCCCGGCACGGGACTCCCCGGCACGGGACCGTCCGGAACCGGCCCGTCCGGGACGACACCGTCCGGCACGACGCCCTGCACGGGCGCCTCGCCCGGGCCGGGTACGGCGCCGGGGTCGCCGGGGACGGAGCCCTCCGGCACGGGCTGGTCCACCGCCGTCGGGGACGGCGGGGCCGGGATGTCGTCGTCGCGACCGTACGAGTCGGGCGGGGCGAACCCCGCCACCAGCCGGTCGGAGATCCCCGGGGACTCCTTGCCCAGCGCGACCGGCTTCTCCGTCACGGGCGCGCCCGGGTCGTCGAGATCGTCGCGGTCGTCCGGGACGGCGGCGGCCCCGTGATCGTCCTGGGGATCGTCCACGGCCTCCTGCGCGCCACCGGCGCCGGCCGCGTCCTCCCGGGCCCGCCCGGCGTCCTGGTCCAGGTCGTCATCGTCCAGTGACGACCTGACCGGCCCGCGGCTGTCTTCCGTCATCCCCATCTCTCCTACCGAGCATGGTTCTCGTCATCGCGCTCATCGTGCCCAGCGGGGCATGTGATGAGCATAAAAGGCCCTCAACCCCGTTCGCGGGAGCCCATCCTGCTATGTAGGGCGCGTAAACGGCGTACCAGGTTCCATAACATCATTCCCGGGACCGGCCGCGCGCCGTCAGCCGGTGGGATCCACCCAGGAAAGCAGCCGCCGGAACCCTCGCGCCAGCCGCGCGCGCAACGCCCCCTCCCGGCCGGGCAGCGCCGCCGCGACGGCGTCGGCGGTGCCGCCAGGGGCGTCGGTGAGCACCGTGAACACGTACCCGTCGCGCGACCAGACGGCCCAGTGCTCGAGCGCGTCCCGGCGGTACACCGTGCGGCCGCGGCTCCCCGTGCGCCGCCAGCCGGACATGCGGCTCTCGTCGAGCCCGCCGCGCTGGACGAAGACCGACACGCCGGTGAGCCCGTCGGAGTAGCTGAGGTGGACGGCCTCGCCCGGCTCTCCGGTGGCGGGGCGGCGCGCGTCGTACAGCGCCAGGCGTCCCGGCAGCGCGCCCGGAACCGGCCAGCCCCGCTCGCGCAGCGCCGCCAGGTCGCGCCCGTCGAGCCGGTCCGGCCACGGCACGGCGGCCCGTACCCGGGCGGCGGGAGCGGCCGCGGGGCCGGGTGCGGCCGCGTCGTGGACGCGCATCTCGGTGAAGCCCGTGGCGGAGACCCGCCGGCCGCCGGTGTCGAGCAGCTCGCGGCGCATCATCAGGCCGGTCTCGGCGTCGAGCCAGAACCGGCCGGCGGCGGAGCCGTCCGCGCGCCGCGCCTCCACGACCCGGGCCGTACGGCCGCAGACCGCGCCGTCGGGGCGCCGGACGAGCGTGTAGTTGCGGACCAGGAGCCGCAGGGTCTCCGCGGTGAAGCCGACGCCGCCGCTCCAGACGGGGAGGGTGTCCGGCTCGTACGTCCCGCTCCGGGAGCGGGAGCCCGCCTGGACGGCCGCGCCGCCGGACGCGGCCGGCTCGGGGGTGAAGTAGGTGCCGTCGCCGGGCGCGTGCTCGACCCGGACGCGCCGGGTCGTGGCGGCGGTGCCGGTCCAGGCCGTGACGGACTGGAGGCCCTCGAACCGCACCCGGCGCGCCGCGTCG
Source organism: Spirillospora sp. NPDC029432 (assembly GCF_040703975.1). Taxonomy (NCBI): domain Bacteria; kingdom Bacillati; phylum Actinomycetota; class Actinomycetes; order Streptosporangiales; family Thermomonosporaceae; genus Spirillospora; species Spirillospora sp. NPDC029432. The sequence goes on along the minus strand of NZ_JBEZWH010000002.1, from coordinate 255,465 downwards.
GCCGAGGCGCGCAGCAGCCGTTCGGCCTCGGGGTCGCCGGCGTCCCGGCGGCGGGCCGGCGACTCGGCCGCCGGCGCGAGGCCCAGCGCGAGCGCCGCGGCGAGGCCGCACGCCAGCATGGTGCGCAGCCGCCCCCGGGGCGGCCGGCGGCGCCCCGGCCGGCGGGCCGGGGAGCGCCCGATCACGGCCCCGGCGCGGGCGGTACGGAGGTGCGGTCGTCGACCGGCTCGGTCATCGGCACGTCCCCGGAGGTCAGCGCGTGCTCCACGGCGAACCGGTCGAACGCCGGGGTCACCGTGGGGATCTCCCGCTGGCCGCCGGCGGCGTACGAGGCGGCGCCGAGCCCGAGCACGAGCGTGGCGGCGCCGACGGCGAGGTAGCGGCGGGAGGGCCGGTAGAGGACGGCGGTGGCGCCGGCGCCGCGGCCGCCGGGGCGGGCGGCGCGGCCCGCGGGCCGGTTGTCGCGGGGCCGGGACGCGGCGGGCCTGGGCGCCGCGCCCGCGGGCCGGACGGGGACGGGCCCGGCCGGGACCCGTGATCGTGCCGGGCGGGCGGGCGGCGGCGGATCGTCCGGACCGGCCGCCGGGCCGCCGGGCGCGCCCATGCCGCGCAGCCTCGCCATGAAGTCGGGCGTGGGAAGATCATCGGCGCCGTCGGACGCGGGCAGGCCGCCCAGCCCCCGGAGCCGGCCCTTCAGGCTGCGCAGCGCGTCGGCCTCCGAGCGGCAGCGCTCGCACAACGCGAGATGGGCCAGCGCGCGGTCGCGCTCCTCATGCCCCAGCTCACCGTCGACCAGAGCGGTCAGACGCTCCCCCAGACAACTCACGCGGCTCCCTTGTCGATCAGATGGTCTCGCGCAGTCTCTCGCGCGCCGGTCTCGCTACGCGCCCCCGGGTCCGCCCGGAACGGTCGCCCCGGCCGCCGCCTCCACGGCGCCCGCGGCGGTGGCACCGGCGAGCTCCCCCGTGCCGGTGCCGGCGGCCGCGGTCCCGCGGCGGCGGAGCGGCGCCCGGTGCTCCAGGGCGGCCCGCAGCTGCGCGCGGCCCCGGTGGATCCGGCTGCGCACCGTACCCAGTTTGACACCCAGCGTCGCCGAGATCTCCTCGTACGACAGGCCCTCGATGTCGCACAGCACGACGGCCGCGCGGTATTCGGGGGCCAGGGCGTCCAGTGCCGCCTGGACGTCGGCGTCGAAGTTGTTGTCGTCGAACGCCTGCGCCGGCGTGGGCTCGCGGCCCTGCAGCCGCTCGGCGGCGTCGTCGGCCAGGCCCTCGAAGCGGATCCGCTGGCGGCGCCGGGCCATGTCGAGGAACAGGTTGGTCGTGATCCGGTGCAGCCAGCCCTCGAACGTGCCGGGCGTGTAGTTGGACAGCGACCGGAACACCCGGACGAAGACCTCCTGGGTGAGGTCCTCGGCGTCGTGCTGGTTGCCGGTCAGCCGGTAGGCGAGGCGGTAGACCCGCCCCGAATGCTCGCGGACCACCTCGTCCCAGGACGGAGGCGCCCATTCCGCCTCGGGTGCGTTGTCCCGCGCCGCCGCGGCCTCCCGGCCGCGCCCGGCGGCGGCGGACAGGCCGCCGCCCTGCCGGGGGCCTACCCCCACAGCGCCCTTAAATGTAAGTGCTGCCACTCCCATGGTGCCGGGTTGTTCCTCTCTGATGGCCAACGCTGTCGCTTTGGAACGACACGGTCGCGCCTGGGCTGGGGCGGTTGTGGACCGACGTCAAGTAGAACGTCATGAAAGGCCAGTTGGTTCCCGACCAGCGATATGGTCTTTCCAGCATGAGCCAGGCGGGGGTCCCGCGAGGAGGCAGCCATCAACGCCAGTCAGGCCACCCTGGCCTACGTGGAGGAGTACCTCCCCGAAGACGAGCCATTGCTGAACGCGCGGCGGCGCGGCCAGGAGGTCGGCGCCGCGCCGATCGGGGCGGCCGGCGGAGCGGCCCTGCGGTTCCTGGCGACCCTGATCGGTGCCCGGACGGTCGTGGAGGTCGGTTCCGGCTGCGGCGTCTCGGGGATCTGGCTGCTGCGCGGCATGGCCAAGGACGCGGTCCTGACCAGCGTGGACGTCGAGCCCGAGCACCAGCGGCTGGCCAAGCAGGCGTACGCCGAGGCCGGGCTGGGCGCGTCCCGCACCCGCATGATCACCGGCCGCGCGCTGGAGGTGCTGCCGCGCCTCACCGACGGCGCGTACGACATGGTCTTCTGCGACGCGCTCAAGCACGAGTACCCGGAGTACCTGACGGCGGCGCTGCGGCTGCTGCGGCCGGGGGGCGTGGTGGCGTTCGACAACGCGCTGTGGGGCGACCGGGTCGCCGACCGCTCCGCGCGCGACCCCGACACCGTGGCGATCCGCGAGGTGCACGCGATGATCCGCGAGGACGAGCGGCTGGTGCCCCTTCTCCTCCCGGTCGGCGACGGCCTATTGTGCGCGGTCAAACGCGACTGACGCCTTCCGGAGCGAGTGAGCCCCCATATGGACGGAACCAAGCCCCCCGCACCCGCGCAGGACGAGGAACGGACCACGGAACGGGAACCGGAAAACGCTCCCCCCGAGGCGGCCGATCCCGTGCCCGCCGATAATGGCGCGGCGCCTTTTCAGGTGCGGGTAAAGGCGACCTGGCGCGGGGGCGGGCAGGTGCTCGCGTTCCTGATCCTGGTGCTGGCCTCGGCGGGTTTCGTCGCGGGCGGGCTGTCGGGATCCGGTACGGCCGCGATGGTCTTCGTGGTGCTCGGCGCCCTCGGCGGGGCGCTTTTCGGCACGGGTCTCCTGTCCGCCGCCGGACGCGTGTTCGGGCGGCGGCCCGTGCTGGAGCTGACGGCCGAGGGGGTGCTGCGCCCGGCCCGCTGGCCGCTCCCCCGCCGCGCGGACCGCACGCTGCCGTGGCCGGAGGTGGCGGCGATGACCGCGCTGCGCCGCGGGGTCCCGGGGACGCGCCGCGGCGAGCAGGACTACCTGGTCTTCCTGCCGTCCGCCGAGCTGGTCGAGCTGGCCCGTACGGCGGAGCGGCCGAAGCTGGTGGCGCTGACCCTCACCGACGTGCCCGCGACGGCGGAGGCGGCCGCCTGGTGCTTCGCGGTGGAGCCGGCCTGGGACGCCTCCCTCAAGGAGATCGTCTCCCAGGCCCGCCGCCGCGCCGAGATCCCGGTGATCGACCGCCGCCGCCGCTGACCGGCGGGTCCGGCGGGGTGCGGCGGGCGCAAGCGGGCGCGGGCGGCCGGTCAGGCGGCGGTGGTCAGCCAGGAGAGCAGCAGGCGGGCGCCGAAGCCGGTGGCGCCCTTGCTCAGGTCGCCGTCGTCGGCGGTCGAGCGGCCGGGACCGGCCACGTCCAGGTGCGCCCACGTGCGGTCGCCCACGAACTCGCGCAGGAACAGCGCGGCCATGATCGAGCCGCCGCCGAAGCCGCGCCGCTCGATGTTGGCGACGTCGGCGACGTCGGACTCGATGCCCTGCCGGTACTCCTCGACCATCGGCAGCCGCCAGACGGGCTCCCCGGCCGCGGTGCCCGCCTCGGTCAGCGCGCCGGCGAGGGCGTCGTCGTTGGCGAACAGCGCGCCGTGCCGCAGCCCGAGGGCGACCTTGGCGGCGCCGGTCAGGGTGGCGACGTCCACGACAACGTCGGGGTCGAGTTCGGCGTCGGCGTAGGCGAGCGCGTCCGCGAGGACGAGGCGCCCCTCGGCGTCGGTGTTGAGGACCTCGGAGGTGGTGCCGCCGAAGTGGGTGATCACGTCGCCGGGCCGCATGGCCGACCCGGACGGCATGTTCTCCGCGGCGGCGACCAGGCCCGTCACCCGGTCCCGGACGCCGAGGTCGCGCAGCGCGCCCAGCACCGCCATGATCACGGCACCGCCGGCCATGTCGGTCTTCATCGTCTTCATGCCCTCGTTGGGCTTGAGCGAGAGCCCGCCGGTGTCGAACGTGATGCCCTTGCCGACCAGCACGACGTGCCGTCCGCTGCCGCCGCCCTCGGGCTCGTACGACATCTCGATCAGGCGGGGCGGGCGGGACGAGCCCGCGCCGACCGCCAGCAGGCCGCCGAAGCCGCCGTCGACGAGGTCCTTCTCGTCGCGGACGCGGACCGCCAGCCCGGCGTCGGCGCCGATCTCGCCGGCCCTGGCGGCGAGCCACGACGGGTCCTTCTCGCGGGCGGGGGTGTTGGCCAGGTCACGGGCCAGCGCGGCGGCGCGCGCGATCCGGCCGCCGCGCCCGGCGGCCGCCTCGATCGCGGCGGTGTCGGGCCCGGCCAGCGCGAGGGTGCGCAGGGCGGGCCGGGGCGGCGCGGCACCGATCCGGAAGCCGTACGAGCCCAGCAGCGCGCCCTCGGCGAGCGCGGCCAGGTCGCCGCCGTCCGGGACCCCGGCGACCAGCGTCTCGCGGCCCTTGCCGCGGCGGGCGAGCGCGGCGCCCGCCCGGCGCAGCGCGGCCGGGGAGGCGTCGCCGACGCCGTACAGCAGCAGCTCGCACGGCCGGTCGCCGATCCGCGCGGTGGTGGAGGTCAGCTCGCCGGGCTCGCCCTTGGCGCGGTGCAGGGCGAGCAGCTCGGCCGGCGTGCAGGGCAGCGCCTCCTCCAGTGCCCCCTCCCACGCCTCCTTGAGCGCTCCGGCCACCGCCGCCTCGGGCGCCTCCGGGCCGGGGCGTACGGGCAGGGCCACCACCTCGGCCGCCAGCCGGCCGGCCGCCTCCATGACGTCCGTCCCGGCGGCCTGGATCCGGGTCTCGATGGGCATGGCGGTGGTTCCCCCCTGGGCTCTGGTCGTGCGGAAAGGTCCTGCGGAAAGGTGCTGCGAGGGTGCTGCGAGGGATCGGGCGGAGCGGCGGGGGTCCCGGCGCGCGTGCCGGGACCCGTGACCGTTCAGGAATCCGGGTCGGGCTCTGGCCGGGGAGCGGCCCCCGGTCCCCCGGCGAGATCGACCGGCGTTCCTGCCTGCAGCGGGCTCAGCCCACGACTTCCTTGAGCGCGTCGCCGAGTTCCTTGGCCTCGTCGGCGGAGAGCTCGACCACGAGGCGGCCGCCGCCTTCGAGAGGGACCCGCATGACGATTCCGCGTCCCTCCTTGGTCACTTCGAGCGGACCGTCTCCCGTCCGCGGCTTCATCGCCGCCATGCGTGCATCCCCTTCCTGCCTAGGGCCGCGTGGGGCCTCCGGGCACCGTTGGCCGCGTGGCCGCCTGTCGCATCCGCGTCATCAGTAATGGTTCATTATCCCGTGTTCGGAGCGCGAAGTGGTAACGATCAGCGAGCGGGGGCCTGGAGACTGGCTCCATGAACGCTCGTTCGGCGCTGTTCGATCTGTACGGCGACCATCTGCGGGAGCGCGGCGGAAGGGCGCCGATCGCGGCGCTGGTGAGGCTGCTGGCCCCGCTGGGGGTGGCCGCTCCCGCCGTACGGACCGCGGTCTCGCGCATGGTCCGGCAGGACTGGCTGGAGCCGGTGCGGCTGCCGGGCGGGCCCGGCTACCGGCTCACCCCGCGGGCCGTCCGGCGCCTGGACGAGGCCGCTCACCGCATCTACCGCGATCTGGGCCCGTGGGACGGCCGGTGGCATCTCCTGGTGGTCGAGCGGGTCCGCGAGCGCGCCCGCCGGGACCGGCTCGCGGCGGGGCTGGCGTACCTCGGCTACGCCCGGCTGGACGAGACCACGTGGATCGGCCCGCGCGCGAGCCCGGAGCTGGACCCGCTGCTGGCCGCCGAGTCCGTCCGGGCCGAGCGCTTCGGCTCCGCCTACGAGGGCGACGCGCACGGCCTGGTCGCGCGGGCCTGGGACCTGGACGGCCTGGCGCGCGCGTACGAGCGCTGGCTGGCCGACGCCGAGCAGATGCTGGCCGAGGGGCCGGTGGAGAGCGACGAGCAGGCGTTCGCGGTACGGAGCCGGCTCGTCCACGAATGGCGCAAGTTCCTGTTCCAGGATCCAGGGCTGCCCCCGGAGCTGCTGCCGGAAGGCTGGCCGGGCATGCTGGCAGCACGCTTCTTCGACGACGCCGCGGCCCGGCTCTTGCCCGCGGCGAGGCGGTTCGTCGATGGTTGCCTGGAGGATCCACGTGGAGATTGCGAGGACGACGGTGTCTGACACGGTGCTGTACGACCTGACCGACGGTGTGGCCACGATCACGCTCAACCGTCCGGACGCGATGAACTCGCTGACGGTCGAGATGAAGGAGGCCCTGGGCGAGGCGGTACGGCGCGCGGCGGAGGACGACGCCGTGCGGGCCGTCCTGCTCACCGGTGCCGGGCGGGCGTTCTGCGCCGGCCAGGACCTGCGCGAGCACGCCGGGAACCTCGCGTCCGGGAAGGGCCTGGACGACACCGTCCGCAAGCACTACAACCCGGTCGTCGAGGGCCTGGCCAAAATGCCCAAGCCGGTGGTCGCGGCCGTGAACGGCGTCGCCGCCGGGGCGGGCGCGGCGCTGGCGTTCGCCTGCGACCTGGTGATCGCCTCGGAGAGGTCGTCGTTCGCGACCGCGTTCACCAAGATCGGCCTGGCGCCGGACAGCGGGATGTCGTGGACGCTGCAGCGGCTGGTGGGCCGCGCGAAGGCCGCCGAGCTGCTGCTGCTCGCCGAGCCCGTCAAGGCGCCCGAGGCGCTGGAGCTGGGGCTGGTGTCCCGGCTCGTCCCGGCCGACGAACTGGCGCCCGCGTCCGTGGAGCTGGCCCGCCGGCTGGCCGCCGGCCCGACCCGCTCGTACGCCGCCGTCAAGGAGGCGCTGGACCACGCGGCGAGCCACGACCTGACCTCCTCGCTGGAGATGGAGGCCGTCCTCCAGGACCGGTGCGAGAAGACCGAGGACCACCGCAACGCCACGGAGGCGTTCCTGAAGAAGGAGCAGCCGGTCTTCCAGGGCCGCTAGGGACGCCGGGAACCACCGGGGTCCCCGGTCAGCCGGTCAGCCGGCCCGCAGGTGGGTCAGGACGGCCAGCACCCGCCGGTGGTCGTCGGGCGTCTGGTGCAGGTCGAGCTTGGTGAAGATCGAGCCGACATGCTTGATCACGGCCGCCTCGGAGACCACCAGCGCGCGGGCGATCGCCCCGTTGGAGCGGCCCTCGGCCATCAGGGCGAGGACCTCGCGCTCGCGCGGGGTCAGCCGTTCGATCGGGGCGTCCCCGGCGCGCCGGGCCAGCAGCCCGCGGACGACGTCCGGGTCGATCACCGTGCCGCCGCCGGCCACCTCGACCAGCGCCTCGACGAACTCGGTGACCTCGCCGACCCGGTCCTTGAGCAGGTAGCCGACCGCGCCGCCGGTCTGGAGCAGGTCGGCGGCGTACGACTGCTCGACGTACTGCGACAGGACCAGCACCGGCAGGCCGGGCCGTTCGCCGCGCAGCGCCAGCGCGGCGCGCAACCCTTCGTCGCGGAAGCCGGGCGGCATCCGGACGTCGGTGACGACGATGTCCGGCTCCTGCTCGGCGACCGCGCCGGCGAGGCCGGGGGCGTCGGCCACGGCGGCCACGACCTCGTGGTCGAAGCGGGCGAGGATCTGGCTCAGGCCCTCCCTGAGCAGCACCGAGTCCTCGGCGATCACGACGCGCACGGAATCTCCACTCGCAGGATCGTAGGGCCGCCGGGCGGGCTGGACACCCGCAGCGTCCCGTCGTGGACGGCGACCCGGTCGGCCAGCCCTTGCAGGCCGCTGCCCTTGGCGGCGTCGGCACCACCCGCGCCGTCGTCGCGGACCTCCGCGACCAGCGCCTTCCCGGCCGTCCGCAGGGTCACCCTGGCCCGGCTCGCGCCGCTGTGCTTGGCCACGTTCGCCAGCGCCTCCGCGATCACGAAGTACGCGGCGGACTCGACGCTCTCCGGCGGCCGCACGGGCAGGTCGGCGTCCACGTCCACCGGTACCGCCGACCGCTCGGCCAGCGACTCCACGGCCGCCGCCAGCCCGCGGTCGGTCAGCACCGAGGGGTGGATGCCGCGGACCAGGTCGCGCAGCTCCGCCAGGGCGGCCCTGGCCTCGCCGCGCGCCTTCTCGATCAGCGCCGGGTCGCCGGCGTCCAGCTTCGCCAGCCCGAGCATCATGATCAGCCCGGTGAGCCGCTGCTGGGCGCCGTCGTGCAGGTCGCGCTCGATCCGGCGGCGCTCGGCCTCGAACGCGTCCGCCATCCGCGCCCGCGACGCCCGGACCTCGACCAGCTCCTCCTCCACCGGCCGGACGAGGAGCGCCCGCGCCAGCGCGGCCCGCGCCCCGGCCAGCGCGGTCATCGCGTACAGGCCGAGGACGAAGACGGCCACCGCCGCCGCGGCGACCGCCCAGGCCTCGCCCTCCGTGTCCACGGAGCCGACGGTGCCGTACATGATCCGGTCGCCGTGCCCGACGAGCATGGGCGCCGACGCGTGGACGGTCGAGCCCACGATCACGGTGAACGGGACGACGATGTCCACGATCGACAGGAGGGACGACACCAGCGCGTACCCCAGTTCCCGCCAGGTCGCGGTCTCCCGCAGGCGGAAGCCGAGCCAGGGCCTGAACCCGGGGCGCGGGGGCGGGCGGTGCGGGGTCGGGGCGGGGCGCGGATCGAGCAGGCGCAGCCGGCGCCGCTCGGCGGCCGCGTACCCGACCGCCGACATCGGCAGCATGGCCAGCAGTACCAGCCCGACGACGAACGGCGCCGTGAGCGTCCCGGCGACGGCCAGTCCCGCCACCACGGTCACCCAGACGGCGGAGAGGGGGTAGCCGACCACCAGGAACAGGAGGGAGCGCCAGGGCCAGGACGAGAGCAGGAAGCGCAGCGGGTTGCCCGCCATCGCCCGCCACACGGTCCGGTCCGTCACGTGCCGACCGTATTCGATGCGCGGGCCAGAAGATCCCGAAGGCGCTCGTAGGAGGCGTCCCAGCTCCACTCCTCCCGGACCCAGGCCCGGCCCTTCTCGCCCATCGCCCGGCGGGTCCCGGCATCCTGCAGCAGCCCGATCAAGCGGTCGGCGATCCGCGGCACGGAGTCGCCGTCGACGACGTGCCCGGTCTCGCCGTCCCGTACCGCGTCCGGGGCGCCGCCCGCGTCCCCCGCGATCACGGGGAGCCCGGCGGCGGCCGCCTCCAGGTAGACGATCCCGAGCCCTTCGGTCTCCAGCCCGAGGCGCCGGGAGCGGCACGGCATCGCGAACACGTCGGCGGCGGCGTAGAACGGCGCGATCTCGGCATGCGGGTGCCCGCCGGCGAACACCACCCCCTCCCCCGCCATCCCGTGCAGCCAGAAGTCCTGCGGCCCCGACCCGACGATCAGCAGCCGGGCGCCCGGCACGGCCTCGCGCACGGCGGGCATCGCGCGGATGAGCTGGTCGTTCCCCTTGCGCGGGACGAGCCGGGCGACGCTCAGCACCACGGGCGCGTCCCCCAGCCGGTAGCGCCGCCGGATCTCCGCGCGGGCGGCGGCGTCCGGCCGGAACGCCTCGGCGTCCACGCCCGGGACGAGCCGGGCGGTCCGGGCGCGGGGCCCCAGCGCCGGCGCGATCCGGGCCCGGGTGTGCTCGGTCAGGTAGGTCACGTACCCCGCCTGGTCCCCGATCCGCCGCAGCACCCGCCGGAACCCGGGGACGCCCGCCCACCAGATCTCGTGGCCGTGCGTCGTGGCGACCGACGGCAGCCCGATGGCGCCGGCCAGCAGCCCGAGCGGGGCGGCGGCCCCGAACCACACGCGGTCGCAGCCGTGCGCGGCCGCGAGCCGCCGCGCGTTCCGCGCCACCCGCCGCGTCGGCAGCAGCGTCCGCGACCGGTCCCGGAACACGGGGAACGGCAGTGCGGCGTCGAACGCGGCCGCGCCCGGCTCGTCCGAGGTGTAGACGGCCACCTCGCCGGGCGGGAACCGGCGCGCCAGCTCGTACACGAAGGTCTCGATGCCGCCCTGCCGGGGCGGGAAGTCGTTGGTGACGATCAGGCAACCAGGCACAGCTCTTCCTCCTGCTTCTGCGCGGGGGCGGGAACGGGCGCGGCCAGGTGCGCCCAGAGGGCCAGGACGGCCGGGTAGACGAGGTAGCCCCAGCGGGTGGCGGGCATGAGGGCCATGGCCAGCAGCAGCCCCAGCGACAGCCTCAGCGCGGCGGAGCGGGCGTCGCGCGGCGGCCGTACGGCCAGCGAGACGGCCATCCCGAGCGCGGCCAGCCCGAGCAGCGCGAGCGCGGCGGCGTGCCCGTACGCCCCCAGGTCGGCGAGCAGCCGTCCCGGCAGCGGGCTCGCGGCCGGCGAGTCGACCCCGGCGAGCCCCAGCGGGAACCGCACCACGTTCAGGAGGAACCCCTGCGGGTCGATGAGCGCCGGCACCAGCACCCCGGCCGCGACGACGCCGCCCGCCACCATCGCGAACGCGCTCCAAGGGGCCCGTGCACACGCGGCGGGAACCGGCGCCATGCGGGCTTCGCGGGTGCGGTGCCGGCGCGCGGCGATCAGCACGAGGCAGACGATCAAGGCGGGCCAGGCGGTGGCCTTGAGGGTCGCGGCGACGCCCATCACGAGGCCGGCCGCGGCGGGGCGGTCCCGGACGGCCAGGGCGAGCCCCAGGCAGGCGAGGCCGATCACCGGGAGGTCGTCGCCGCCGACGGTCAGCGGGAGGGCGACCAGGGGCGAGGCGGCGATGAAGAGCAGGGGGAGCAGGGGCAGGCGGAGGTCCCGGCGGGCGCTGCTCGCCACCAGCAGCGCCACGAAGAGGGCGCCGAAGACGAGGCGGGCGTCCACACCGGCGAGCGCGTGGGGCAGCCCCAGCAGGGCCATCCCGGGCAAGTACGGGTTGAACGCCTCGTACCCGCCGTGCGCCGCCGCCTCCGCAGGGCCCAGGTAGGGGGTGCCGTGCTCCAGCAGGTGCGCCGCCGAGCGGTGCACGACGTCCACCTCCGGCTGCGCCTGGCCGAGCGCGGCGAGGACGGCCAGCGGCAGCGGCACCGCTCCCGCGAGGACGGCGCCCGCGACGGCCGCCGGGCGTTCCCGGCCCCGGGGGTGGAGGGCGGCGAGCGCGCCGAGGCCGTACGCGGCGGCGGCGATCGTGCCCCACGTGCGGTGCGGCGCCAGCGCGGTGACGGCCGCCGTCGCGGCGGCGAACACCGCGCACGCCGCGTAGAGGGCGGGTATCGGGAAGAGGCGCGGCCACGGTCGCGGTACGGCGGCACGGGCAGGGGAAGGCAGCATCGGCATTCGCTCCGGCAGGTTCGTGAGCTGGGATCTCTCGTACCGTCCAGGCAACCGCCGGAGCGCCCGGAGATCATTGGACCTGACCGCCGACCTCGGGGTAGACCCAGCCATACCCGGCCGCTCGACCTGACGGGAGCCGGAGGTAGGGCAGACCCGAGGGGAACCTCTCGGGATCACGCCAATGCGCCGGGGCCCCGGCCCGGGATTGGCTGGACGGCATGGCACCCACACCCACCGCACCGCCGCTCGCGCACGTCCACGAAGACCGGGTCGCGGCGGCGATCGACCTCGTCAGGACCTACGGCACCGGGGACGGCGCGGTCACGGCGCTGCGCGGCGTCTCCGTGGCGTTCGCGCGCGGCCGGTTCACCGCGATCATGGGCCCGTCCGGGTCCGGCAAGTCGACGCTGCTGCACTGCCTGGCGGGGCTCGACCAGGTCACCTCGGGGCGGGTGCTGGTCGGCGACGCGGACCTGACCGCGCTGTCGCGGACCCGCCTGGCGAAGCTGCGCCGGGACCGGCTCGGCTTCGTGTTCCAGTCGTTCAACCTGCTGCCGATGCTGACCGCCGAGGAGAACATCCGGCTCACCGGCCGGCTGGCGGGCCGCCGCGCCGACCGGGAGTGGTTCGGGACGCTGGTGGACGCGCTGGGCCTGCGGGACCGGCTCGGGCACCGGCCGGCGGAGCTGTCCGGCGGGCAGCAGCAGCGGGTCGCGGTCGCGCGGGCGCTGCTCAACCGGCCCGAGGTGCTGTTCGCGGACGAGCCCACCGGCAACCTCGACTCCCGTTCGGGCGCCGAGGTGCTGGGCTTCCTGCGGACCGCGGTGGACGGCTTCGGGCAGACGGTGATCATGGTGACGCACGACCCGTCGGCCGCCGCGCACGCCGACCGGGTGCTGTTCCTGGCCGACGGCCGCATCGTGGACGAGCTGGACGCCCCCACGACCGACGGCGTGCACGCCGCGATGCGCCGGCTGGAGGGCTGACGGCGATGTGGCTCATCGCGCGCCGGTCGTTCGCGGAGGGCTGGGTACGGCTGATCGCGACCATGCTGGCGGCGACGTTCGCCATCGGGCTGATCGCCGGGTCGATCCAGTTCGCGATGCGGGCGCAGGCGGCCGTGTCGGGCAGCGACGCCAGCGAGTACGCGCGCGCCGACGTGCTCGTGCAGGGCGGGCGGGCCGATCCCGACGACCTCTACGCGCCGCCCGCCGGCCGCGTCCGGCCCGATCGGGTGGCGGGGCGGCCGGGGGTCGCCGCCGTCGCCGGGGACGCCATGGTCGAGGTGGCGGTCTCGGGCGCGGGCGGGAAGGCGATCGTCGCGCCCGCCGGCGGCCGCACGATGCTGCGCCCGTGGGTGGGCGAATCCGGACTCAACCCGTACACGCTGGTGTCGGGGCGGGCGCCGGCGGCCGACGGCGAGGTGGCGGTCGTCCGGCACGTGGCGCGGGCCGGTGACCTCCGCACCGGATCGGACCTCACGCTGGCGCTGCCCCGCACGACCGTCCGCACGAAGATCGTCGGCGTGGTGACCGTCCAGGGCCGGGACGCGGTCGCGGCCGGGGACCTGGTGCTGGCGCCGCCCGAGACCGTGCGGAAGGCCGCCGGGCTGCCCGCCGGCACGTGGCAGAGCGCGTGGGTGAAGGCCGCGCCCGGCGTGAGCGCGGCCCGGCTCCGCGCCGATCTGGCCCGCGACCTGGGCGGGGAGGTCACGGTACGGACCGCCGCCTCGCTCCGGAACGCGCAGGCGAGCGAGATGCAGACGGTGGGGGTGTCGGTCGGCGGGGCGATCGGGATGCTGGCGTCCGTCGCGGTCTTCGTCGGGCTGTTCGTCGTGGCCAACACGTTCGGGACGCTCGTCCGGCAGCGCACCCGGCGGCTGGCGCTGCTCGGCGCGATCGGCGCCACGCCCCGCCAGATCAAGCGGCTGATCCGGTTCGAGGCGCTGGTGCTGGGCGCGGTCGGCGCGGCGGCCGGCGTCGCGGTCGGCTTCCCGGTCTCGGCGCTGCTGACGCGGTTCTTCGCGGCGGACGGCTTCGACATCTCGGCGGCGGACGCGCAGTTCGGCTGGATCCCGCTGGCCGTACCGGCCGCCGCCGGGATCGTGGTCACCCAGCTGGCCGCCTGGCGCGCGGCCCGGCAGGCCGCCCGCGTCTCACCCATGGAGGCGATCCGGTCGTCCTCGGCGGAGGCCGCCAAGCGGCGCTGGCCGCGGCTGGTGGGCGCGCTCGCCGTGTTCGGCTGCGCCTGGATGTTCTACGGCCCCGCGTTCGCGATCGGCAACGAGGAGCCGCCGGGGCCCGAACGGACCATCGGGCTGGCGGCCGTCCTGACGATGGGCGCGATGGTCACGGTCGCCGCGCTGGCCGTGCTCGCGCCGTTCTTCGTCGGCCCGCTGGGCGGCCTGGTCGGCCGGGCCGGGATGCTGCTCAGCGGCGAGTCCGGGCGGCTGGCCCGCGCGACGATCACGCGCAGCCCGCGCCGGGTGTCGGCGGCCGCCTCGTCGCTGATGCTGGGCGTGGCGCTGGCCGCCGCCACCGCGCTGATCATGATGTCGGTGCAGGACCGGTTCGACGAGGCGGGACGGCAGGTCATGACGGCCGACCGCGCCGTCACGGCGGCGGAGAACGTCCCGCTGCCCCTGGACGTCGTGGGCCGCGCCGGGGCCGTACCGGGCGTGGAACGGGCCGCGGCGCTCACCCAGACCGCCGTGAGCCTCACCGGCCCGAGGTCGCGCGCCGAGGACCCCGAGGACTCTGAGGATCCTGTCCCGTTCTCCTTCGTGGTCACCGGGATCGATCAGGCGGCGCTGCCGCACGTCCTCGACCTCGGCGGCCGGCTGCGCGCACTGAACCCCGGCGAGATCGGGCTCTCCTCCAACGTGATGGCGACCGCCCGCGCGAAGCCCGGCCAGAAGATCGTCGTACGCGGCGCCCAGGGCCGGGTGGAGCTCACCGTGGCCGGCGCCTACCACGACCCGTCCCACCTGTTCGCCGACCAGGCGCTGGTGGCGCCCGCGACGATGGACCGCCTCGACCCGGCCGCGCCGGCGCGGGCCGTCCTGGTCAAGGGCGGCGACCCGGACGCGCTCACCGCGGCGGTGGCGGGCCTGCCGGGCGTGCGGGTCCTGGACCGTCCCGCCTACGTCGATCTGGCCGCCGGCTCGTACACCAACGGGCTGACCGTCGTGTACGGCTTCATCGGGATGTCGCTGCTGCTGTCGCTGTTCGGCATGGCCACCACCGTCTCGATGAGCGTCGGCGAGCGGACGAAGGAGTTCGGCCTGCTGGGGGCGGTCGGCGCGACCGTCGGGCAGATCCGCTCGATCGTCCGCTGGGAGGCGGCCACGGTCGTGCTGCTCGGCACGCTCCTCGGCCTCGGCACGGCGATCGGCACGGTCGCGCTGCTCCAGGCGGCGACGGGGAGCTCGTTCCTGGATCCGGTCCCGCCCTGGTGGCTGCCCATCGCGGTCACGGCCGGGGCCGCCGCCGTCACGCTCGCCACCACGGCGTTCCCGGCCCGCCGCGCCTCGAACGTCCCCGTCCTGGAGGCCGCCAAGGCGGAGTAGCCCGCTCTCAGGAGGGAGAAGAGGGGGACGGGGAGGAGGGAGTCGTGTAGGCGCCGCGGCGGTGGCAGCCGGTCAGATGGTCGTCGACCAGTCCGCACGCCTGCATCAGGGCGTACGCGGTGGTCGGGCCGACGAAGCGGAAGCCGCGCTTCTTCAGCTCCTTGGCCAGGGCCTTGGACCCCTCGGTGTACGCGGGGACGTCGTCCGCGTCCGCGTGCGCCGGGGCGCCGGGGTCGGCGTACCGCCAGGCGGTCGCGGCGAGGCCGCCGGGCAGGTCGAGGGCGGCGCGGGCGTTGGCGACCGCGGCCTCGATCTTGGCCCGGTTGCGGACGATGGCCGCGTCGCCCATCAGCCGCTCCACGTCGGCGGGCCCGTACGCCGCGACCTTCTCGGGGTCGAACCCGGCGAACGCGGCACGGAACCCCTCCCGCTTGCGCAGGATCGTCAGCCAGGACAGCCCGGACTGGAACGCCTCCAGGCACAGCCGCTCGTAGAGCCCCTGGTCGTCCCGGACCGGACGGCCCCATTCGTCGTCGTGGTAGGCGATGTAGTCGGGCGCCGACACCCCCCAGGGGCAGCGGGCCAGCCCGTCCTCGCCGAGGATCGCGGTGGTCACCGCCCCGTTCTACCTCAGGGGGACGACAGTTCCGTCCGCCTCGGCGAGCCGGGCCAGCCGGCGCAGGCCGAGGGCCATGAACGCGCGGAACGCCGGGCCGGCCGCGATCCAGCCGGCCCGGCCGAGCGGCCCGAGCGGCAGATCGAGGCGCTCGGCCCAGCGGATCCGGCTGCCGCCGCCCGGCAGCGGGGCCACGTCGAAGAACGCCTCGCCGCGCACGAGCCGCCCGGTGTGCCGGACCGTGACGCGGCGGCCGGGCCGCCAGCCGGTGATGACCATCGTGTCGGTGAAGCCGAGCGGGCCGACGCCCGTCCAGCCCTCCAGTTCGGCGCCGACGCCGTGGCCGCCGCGCGCCTCCGTGAACGGCATCCACTCCGCGTGCCGCGGCCAGTCGGTGAGCACGGCGAAGACCTCGTCCGCGGGGGCGGCGGACTCGGCGTCGGCGTGCACCGCGATGCCGCTCACGAGCGGGCCTCGCCGGCCGCGTCGTGCTCGTGCTCGTCGTCGTGCTCGTCGTCGAACCCGTGCTCGTCGTGGAACCCGTGCTCGTCGTGGTCGCTCTTCGTCAGGTCGATGGGCGGCCAGCCGGCGTCGGGGGCCGGCGGCTCAGACCGCTCAGACCGCTCAGACCGTTCGGACCGTTCGTTCAGCGCGCGGTGCAGGTCGGCGACCTGCTCCTCCAGGGCGGCCAGCCGGGCGTCCCGCTCCCAGACGGCCTGCCGGAGGACGCCGATCGCATGGTCGGTGACGTCGGTCTGGTAGCCGAGCATCGCCCGCGGCAGCCGCAGCGGCTCGCCGCCGGGCCGCGGCAGCAGCCCGTCGTCCACCGACGGCAGCGGCGGGTGATCGGGCCGCGGCCAGGCCAGCTCGCCGCCCCGGCCCAGGGCCAGCGCCACGACGGCGCCCAGCACGGCCAGGCCGGCCAGGACGAGGACCACAACCACGATCAGGCTCCGATCTGTCTACGTGTCCGTAGGACGATCGTGCCACGCTTGGACGCATGGAGTCGCATGAGCCTTGGGTCCTGCCGTACGGCGCGCCCGTTCCGGACGGCACGGCCGACGCCGGGACGGCCCCTCCGGCCGCGCTGGTGGAGGAGCTGGTCGCCGCCGGGCGGCCGGTGCTGGTGACGCTGGCGGCGGAGGGCCCGGACGACGGCGGCGGCGGCGAGCCCGATCCCGGGATGCTCGCCGCCGCCTCCGTCTACGCCTGGCTGGGGGTGCGGGCGTTCCGCGCGCCGGAGGGCGCGCTGCCCGCGCTGCGGCAGGTCCTGGACATGGTCGCCGCCATCCAGGGCTCCCGGCCGCCCGCCCTCGCCCGCCGCGGCCTGGCCTGACCCCCGGCAGGACCGGGCCGGGCCGCGCGCGGGCGCGGGCGCCGCGTCAGTAGCGGACGCGGTGCCAGGGGCCGGTGATCGCGAACGTGATGCCCGGCGTCTGCCGGTTGGCGAACAGCGTCCGCCCGTCCGGGGAGAACGTCACGCCCGTCATCTCGCTGTCGTTGAACGCGTTCCGCGCGAACGCGAACGGCTTGCCCTTGCGGGTGGTGCCCACCAGGTACTGCTCGCCGTCGCCGTCCTCGGCCAGGATCACGCCGCCGCCGTACGGGGACACGGTGATGTTGTCGGGGCCGTCGAACCGCCCGCCCGGCTTGAAGACCAGCTCCAGCTCGATGGTCTCCTTGCGCGGGTCGTACACCCAGACCTGGCCGGCGTGGTCGGCGGCGGCGCCGTCGCCGGTGTCGGAGAAGCTGGCCACGAAGTACGCCTTGCCGTGGCCCCACCAGGCGCCCTCGAGCTTCTGGCTGCGGGTGATCTTCTCGTCCTCGAACTGCTTGCGGATCGAGGTCTTCGCCGCCGACGGGTCGGGCACCTTGACCCACTTGACCCGGAACCTCTTGCCCGGCTCCTGGACGACCGACAGGTCCGGCAGGCCCGGCACGTACATGGCCTCCAGGCGGCCGCCGTGCAGGTACGTGCCGTACTGGCCGCGATGCGAGCGCGGCGAGAAGCGGTAGAACAGCCCGAACGGCCCGGACGCGTCCTCGGTGAGGTACGCGACGTGGGTGTGCGGGTCGATGGCGACGGCCTCGTGCGCGAACCGGCCCATCGCGGTGATCGGCTCGGGCCGGGTCCGGCGGCCGGTCGGGTCGACCTCGAACACCCAGCCGTGCGACTTGGTCTGCCCGCCGAAGCCCTCGGTCTCCTCGCAGGTCAGCCAGGTGCCCCACGGGGTGCTGCCGCCGGCGCAGTTGGTGGCGGTGCCGGCGATGCTGACCTCCTGGTCCAGCACGTTGCCGTGCCGGTCCAGCTCCAGCGTGGTGGTGCCGCCGTACGCGGCCGGGTCGTACACCAGGCGCTCGGGCGCGGTCGGCTTGACGCCGCTCGCGGTCTGCTCGTGGTTGCGGACCATCCGGATCGTGTCGCGGCGGCCGCCGGGGAACATGGCGGTGCCGTCGTGCTTGCCGGGGACCTTGCCGCCGCCGGGCATGGCGTCGCCCTCGGCGGAGATGGCCTTGTACGAGAACCCCTTGGGCAGGTCCAGGACCCCCTTGGGGTCGGGGACCAGCGGGCCGTAACCGTAGGCCTCCCCGACCTCGGCGCCGGCCGAGGTCTGGAAGACGGTGTCAAGGCTGCCGGCCAGGGCGATGGACAGGGCGCCCGCGGCGCCGCCCTTCACGACCCCGCGACGGGACACGGACATGGAGACTCCTTCACATCATTGCGATCAGCGAGGAGCCTGGTCCGCCGCCCTGAACCGGCGGTGAACGAGCACGGTCCCGGGGACAAACCCCCAGGACACAGTTCCGCAAGGTGGACATCGGCCGCCCGCTCCGTCACGCGGCGTGATCGGGACGGCGTGATCGGGTGCGGTCGGGACGGCGCGGTCAGGCCGAGGCGGCCAGAGTGCGGTCAGAGTTCGGCCTCGGCGTAGTCCTCGTGGGTCGGCTCGATCCGGGGCGGGGTGCGCTCCAGGAGGTCGAACGCCTCGGTGACCGAGTCCGTCCAGCCGATCGCGTCGAAGATCTTCGGGCGGGCGAAGCCCTGGTCGGCGAGCTTGGACATCAGCTCGCGCAGCGGGTCGTACACGCCGGTCGGGTCGAGGATGACCACCGGCTTGGCGTGCATGCCGAGGACCCGCGCCGTCCAGATCTCGAACAGCTCCTCCAGCGTGCCGATGCCGCCGGGCAGCACCAGGAACGCGTCGCTGCGCCGGTCCATCTCGCCCTTGCGGGTGCGCATGTCGGGGGTGACGATCAGCTCGTCGTTGGCCTCGTCGGAGATCTCCACGCTGACCAGGCCCTCGGGGATCACCCCGACGGTCCGGGCGCCGCCGGCCCGTGCCGCCCGCGCGACCGCGCCCATGCAGGAGACCTGGGCGCCGCCGCTGACCAGGCTGTGGCCGCGGCGGGCCAGCTCGGCGCCGGCCTCCGCCGCCAGCTCCACATGCCGCTTGTCGATCTTGCTGCTGGACGCGCAGAACACGCACACCGCGAGCGAGGGACGTTCCAAGGCCACAGCCACCTTCACCGGGACGAGAGCAGGGGTCCCCACTCTAATGAAGGGCGCCCGCGGCCCGGCGGCGCCCGCTCAGTCGAGGACGATGTCGACGCGCCGGATCTCGCCGCCCGCGAAGGGGAAGGCGGGCGGGTGGTCGCCCACCGGCGAGCCGGTGTTCAGGCCGATGTCGAACGTCTCGTCGATGGAGAAGATCGCGGGCGGGGTCGCGGCGAGGCGGGCGCCCGCGGCCCGCGTCCCGTCCGCGGTGAGGACGAGCGTGCCGCCGCGCCCGATGCCGTCGCTGTCGGCGGTGAAGTCCACCTTCAGTTCGTGCGGCCCGGGGTCGAGCACCAGGTCGGGCGCCAGCTCGGCGACGGCCAGCTCGAACGTCCGGTAGACGAACACCGGGCGGGCGTCGGCGCCGACGTACAGCGACCACCCGGCGGCCCGGCCGCCCATCGTCGCGATCACGCCGCGCGGCCGGCCGGTGATCTCCAGCGCCGCGGTGAGCGTCCACGACCTGCCGAGCATGCGGGGCGCGTTGCTCTCCGGGATCCCGACGGCGCCGGGGTAGTACGTGAAGCTCTTGCGGCCCCGGGCCAGGTTGGGCATGCGCGTGCGGGAGACGCGGGCGTCGCGGAGCGGGAGGATGCCGACCCGGCCGGCCTCGCGCTCGAAGAGCCGCTGGAGTTCGGCGAGCCGGGCGGGTTCGGCGGCGGCGAGGTCGTTCGCCTGGCTGAAGTCCGCCGCCAGGTCGTACAGCTCCCAGACGTCGTCCTCGAACGGGCGGTCCTCGCCGGGGACGCCGACGCCCCAGGGCACGCCGCCGTGGTGCGCGGAGGCCATCCAGCCCTCGTGGTAGAGCGAGCGGTGGCCGTACACCTCGAAGTACTGGGTGGTGTGCCGCTCCGGCGCGTCCGGGTCGTCGAAGCTGTAGACGAGGCTCGTGCCGTGCATCGGCTCCTGGACGGCGCCGTTCACGGTCTCGGGCATCGCCAGCCCGGCCGCCTCCAGGATCGTCGGCGCGATGTCGTTCACGTGCGAGAACTGGGTGCGCAGGCCGCTGCCCGCGATGCCGTTCGGCCAGGTCACCGCCATCGGGTTCCGGGTGCCGCCGAGATGCGAGGCGATCTGCTTGACCCACTGGAACGGCGCCGTCATCGCCCACGCCCAGCCCGCCGGGTACTGCGGGTACGAGTCCGCGGTGCCGATCTCGTCGAGCCGGGCGAGGGTACCGGCGGGCGACTCGTTCATGCCCTGGAGCGCGCCCATGTAGTTGATGCTGCCGGGCAGGCCGCCCTCGGCGCTGCTGCCGTTGTCGCCGACGATGTAGATGAAGAGCGTGTCGTCGTACAGGCCGCCGCGCCTGAGCTCGTCGATCAGCCGGCCGACCTGGACGTCGGTGTGCTCGAGGAAGCCGGCGTACACCTCCATGAGGCGCTCGGCGACGGCGCGCTCGTGGTCGGACAGGCCGTCCCAGCTCGGGATCTCCTCGGGGCGCGGGGTCATCCGGGTGCCCTCCGGTACGACGCCGCGCTCGATCTGGCGGGCGAGGATGGCGTCCCGTTCCGCGTCCCAGCCGTGCGCGAACCGGCCCCGGTAGCGCTCGCTCCACTCGGGCGGGACGTGCAGCGGCGCGTGGGTCGCGCCCGGCGCGAGGTAGAGGAAGAACGGGCGGTCCGGCGCCATCGCGTGCTGCATCCGGATCCAGCGGATCGACTGGTCGACCAGGTCCTCGGTGAGGTGGTAGCCGGGCGTGTCCGGCGGCTCGACGGGGGTCGTGCCCTCGTACAGGGTCGGCTGGTACTGGTGCGTCTCGCCGCCGAGGAAGCCGTAGAACCGCTCGAAGCCCTGCCCGGTCGGCCAGCGGTCGAACGGCCCGGCCTGGGACGACTCCCACGGCGGCGCGAGGTGCCACTTGCCGACGCAGGCGGTGCTGTAGCCGTCCTGGCGCAGCATCTCGGCGACGGTCGCGCACTCGGGGCGCAGCACGCCCTCGTACCCGGGGTGGGCGTTGGCGCTGTTGAGGACGGTGCCGACGCCGGCCGCGTGGGCGTCCCGGCCGGTCAGCAGCGCCGCGCGGGTCGGCGAGCAGATCGCCGTGGTGTGGAAGCGGTTGTACGCCAGGCCCTCGCCGCACATCGCGTCCAGCGTCGGGGTGCGGACGGGGCCGCCGAACGTCCCGGCCGCTCCCCAGCCGACGTCGTCGAGGAGCACGACGACCACGTTCGGCCGCCTGCGCGGTTCCGCGTTCGCGGTCATCGGCGGGCCTCCTCGCGGGCCTGGGCGACCCACATCCGGCCGGCGCGGAAGTTCACCTGCGCCATGAGGGACGGCTCGGCGGCGGCGCGCTCCTCCAGGACGCCGGCGTAGCAGCGCTGCGCCTCGGGGTCGTGCCGGTCGGCCAGGAACGCCCATTCGGCGAGGTGGCAGGCCAGCCGGAGGTCGGTGGCCGCCAGCTCGCGGGCGCGGGCGGCCAGGGCGGCGGTCCCGCCGGCCAGCCGGGCGATCTCGGCGGCCTGCTCGGCCTTGGTGGCCGGGAGCAGGTCGGCGGGGTGGCCGTTCCACCAGCCGCTGTAGCGGCGGATCACGTTGCGGCAGATGAACTCGGGCCGGTCGTAGATCGCCCGCAGCCGGGGGTGGCCGGCCAGCTCGGCGGGGACGCGCAGGCTCTCGACGATCTCGTCGTGGGTGCGGCCGGCGTTCAGGCCGTCCAGCGCGTGCCGGACGATGTGCCGCAGGTACGCCGCCATCGCGCGCAGCTCGTCCCGGATGCCCGCCGCGCCGCGGACCAGGTCGCCGTGCCCGGGGATGATCACTTCGGGCCGCAGCTCCGCCATCGCGCCGGCCGCGTCGGCCCACTCCTCGGCGTACCGCTGCACCTTCTTGGGGTTGCCCGCGTTGGGCAGGTAGCCGGTGACCAGGTCGCCGGCGGCGATCACGCGGCGCTCGGGCGCCCACACCCAGGTCGCGTCGTCGGTCTCGCCCTTGGCGTGCCGCAGCTCGAAGCGCTCGCCGCCGATGGTGAGCGCCAGCGCGTCGCGGTAGGTCTCGTCCGGCCAGACGAAGTCGGACTCCTCGCTCGCCCACGCCTTGCCGTCCGGGCCCGGCAGCTGACCGTTGATGCGGGCGTTCAGGCCGGCGGTCTTCATGTAGCGGCGGAAGTGCGCGGGGACGTTCTCGTGCGCGACGACCCGGGGCCGCTCCCCCGCCTCCAGGAACGCCCACAGCCCGAACGCGTGGTCGCTGTGCCCGTGCGTGTAGACGACCGTGTGCAGCGGCGCGGAGCTGACCGACCGCACCGCCTCCAGCAGCGCCGGCCCGTCGCCCGCGCAGCCGCAGTCGACCAGCAGCAGGCCCTCGCCGGTCTCGAACAGCGCGACGTTCACCATGCCGGGCTGGATGTACCAGGTGCGCGGGGCCGCCTCGACGACGACCGGGTCCAGGCCCGAGCCGTGCTCGCGGGAGAAGATGTGCCGCGCCTGGGCCGCGCTGAATAGCCCGAACGCCGCCTCGGCCGTCTTCTGCTGGTTATCGGGAAATGCGCTCGACTGCGCCACCGAGGACTCCACTCACGCCGGATCGGGTTGGGACCCAAGGAGAATAAGATGCATGTCTTAACGCGTCAAGGGGTTCCCGGGCGGCGGCCGGAACGGGCTGAGTAGGGTGGTCGCCGTGAGCAGGGGAGAGACGGCGCCGGCCGGCGAGCGCGCGACCGCCGCGCAGGACACGCGGGCCAGGCTCATCGACGTCGCCGAGCGGCTGTTCGCCGAGTACGGCATCGAGCCGGTGTCGCTGCGCCAGGTCGGGATCGAGGCGGGCCAGCGCAACAACTCCGCGGCGCAGTACCACTTCGGGTCCAAGGAGGGCCTGATCAGCGCGATCATCGCCAACCGCTCGCGGGCGGTGGACGCCCGCCGCGCGGACCTCGTCGACGCGCTGCGCCGCTCGGACGCGCCTCCCACCCTGGGCGAGCTGGTCAACCTGCTCGTCCTGCCGCTGATGGAGACGATCGGCATGTCCAGCGGGCGCACCTGGTACCTGCGCTTCCTGGCCAACGTGATGGACCACCCGCTGGCCGCACCCTGGGGCCCGGTCCGCGCCGCCCCCTCGGGATCGGGCGCGCCGGCGGGCCTGCCCGACCCGCCGGACCCGCCGGGGCTGCGCTACATGCGCAAGGAGCTGCGGCGGCTGCTGCCGGACCTGCCGGCCGAGGAGTTCGAGCGGCGGATGCGCTGGCAGGTGATGATCACGTTCCGGGTGCTCGCGGACTACGAGCGGCACCGCGCCGGCGCCGCGCCCGGCGGCGGCCCCGCCCCCGTCCAGGTCGTCTCGGACCTGAACGAGATGCTGGTCGCGCTGCTGCGCGCCCCGTACCCGGCCGCCTGAACACGCCCGGGCCAGGGTTAAGTAACGGGCCTTAACTCACCATCGGCTCGTCGCGGCGGTGCCCTATTTCCCACCCCGCGAACCGGAAACACGACCGGTCCCACTCAGCGGGACGCGCTATATACAGCGCGCGCCGAATATCGGTTTCAATATTCGCCGACCGACTCCGAGCAATCAGCGACCGTCGATTTCCCACCCCGATCGAAGGATCCCATGGCGCTCGATCTCAATCCCCCCGGCGGTACGGCCCCCAAGCGCCGGCTGTTCGCCGCGCTCGCGCTCATCATCCTGTTCTCCGAGATAGCCACCTTCGAGATCCTCATGGTGCTGCCGGCGATCCCGCACATCGCCGCGGACTTCCAGACCACCCAGACGGCGTGGGTCGTCGGCATCCTCACCCTCAGCGGGGCCGCCGTCATGCCGCTGATCGGCAAGGCGGCCGACAGGTACGGCAAGAAGAGGATCATCCTGCTGCTCGGCGGCGCCTTCATCGCCGGCAGCGTCCTGTGCGCGCTGACCGACTCGTTCGCGCTGCTGCTGCTCGGCCGCGCCGTCCAGGGCGTGATGGTCGGCATCGTCGGCCTGTCGTACAGCCTGGTCCGCGACATCATGCCGCGCTCGTTCGTCCCGATCGCGCTCGGCACGGTCGTGACCGGCATCGGCATGTCGGCGGTCGCCGGCCCGTTCATCGGCGGGCTGCTCATCGACGGCACCGGCTACCGCGGCGTCTTCTGGTTCATGGCGGTCTACCTCGGGCTGCTCATACCGCTGTACGCGCTGCTGATCCCCGAGAGCCCCGTCCGGGTGGACCGCCCCATCGACTACCTGGGCACCCTGCTGCTCGGCCCGGCGGTCGGCGTCCTCATGATCGGGCTGTCCCGCGGCTCGTCGACCGGCTGGACGTCGGCGCCCGCGATCGGCTTCCTCACCGCGGGCGTCCTGATGCTCGCCGCGTTCCTGCAGCGGCAGCGGACGGCGAGGCACCCGCTGATCGCGCCGAAGGTGCTGTTCGGCCCGCGCTTCGGGCCGACGCTGCTCGCCGTCGGGTGCGTGTCGTACATGATGAACGCGCACTCGGTGATCGTCCCGACCATGCTGCAGACCCCGGCCGGGGCGGCCGGGACCGGCTACGGCGCCGGGCTGACGGCCACCGAGTTCGCGCTGTGGACGGCCCCGCTCGGCCTCGTGTCGATGTGCGCCGGCCCGCTCGGCGGCCTCCTGGCCAAGCGGATCGGCGCCCGCCAGGTCCTCATCGCCGCCGCCGTGGCCTTCCTCGCGACCCTGTACCTGGGCGCCCGGCTCCCCGCGGTGCAGTGGCAGGTCGGCGTGATGAGCGCCGCCGCCGGCCTCGCCGTCGGCTGCCTGCACTCCGGGAACGCCAACCTCGTCCAGGACGCGCTGCCGGCCTCGCTGAGCGGCGTCGGCAACACCGTCGGCGCCATGAACTCCCTGCTGGCCGCGTCCATGGGCAGCACGCTGACCGGCGTCGTCATGGCGGACCACGTGGTGGCCACCGATCCGGGGACCCACCAGGTCGTCCACGCCGCGAGCGCGTTCACCGACGCCTACCTGTACGCCGCGATCGTCGGCACCGCAGGCCTGGCCGTGGCCCTGCTGATGAAGCACGGCCGCCGGCCCGCCCAGGGCGGCCTCGCCGAACCCGAGGGGACGGCGCCGGCGGCGGCCGTACCGTCCTGATCACGCCCCCGCCGGGGAGGTCAGTCCTCGACCTCCTCGGCGGTGGCCGCCCGCGCGCGCCGCTCGATGATCTCCTGCTCGGCCCGGCTGTGCCCCTCGACGATGTACCGGACGGCCTCCTCCGGGTCGTCGGTCAGGTGGAACAGGTCCGGGTCCTCCGGCGAGATCGTCCCCTTGGGCAGCAGCGTCCCGGTGATCCAGTCCAGCAGGGGGCCCCAGAAGTCGGTGCCCATCAGCACGATCGGGAACCGGGTGATCTTCCCGGTCTGGACGAGCGTGATCGCCTCGAACAGCTCGTCCAGCGTCCCGAACCCACCCGGCAGCACGACGAACGCCTGCGAGTACTTCACGAACATCGTCTTGCGGACGAAGAAGTAGCGGAACTCCATCCCGATGTCGAGATGGTCGTTCAGCTTCTGCTCGAACGGCAGCTCGATGCCCAGCCCGACCGACAGCCCGCCGGCGTCGTCGCAGCCCTTGTTGGCCGCCTCCATGATCCCCGGCCCGCCGCCGGTGATCACCGCGTATCCGGCCTCGTGCAGCCGGGCGCCGATCTCCATGCCCAGCTCGTACTCCTCCGACCCGGGCTTGGTCCGGGCGCTGCCGAACACGCTGACCGCCCTCGGCAGCTCCGCCAGCAGCCCGAAGCCCTCCACGAACTCCGCCTGGATCCGCAGCACCCGCCACGGGTCGGCGTGCAGCCAGTCGGACGGCCCCCGGCTGTCGAGCAGCCGCTGGTCGGTGGTCGTCGGGGGAACGGCCTTGCCCCGCAGCATCGCGGGCCCCTGCCGCCGGGCGCGTGGACTCGATTCGGATGTCA
This sequence comes from Spirillospora sp. NPDC029432, assembly GCF_040703975.1. NCBI lineage: Bacteria > Bacillati > Actinomycetota > Actinomycetes > Streptosporangiales > Thermomonosporaceae > Spirillospora > Spirillospora sp. NPDC029432. Next base: position 229,765 of record NZ_JBEZWH010000002.1, on the reverse strand, counting down.
TGCCGTTCACCGTAGCCAACCCCCCAGGTCACCGCCCCCCGCATTTCCGACCCGGAACCGGCCGTTCACCCGGGGCGCGGGCGCCCTCAGCCGAGCCAGGCGAGCATGCGCCGCTCGCAGTCGGCGATCAGGGACGTCTCGACGTACTCGTCCTTCGTGTGGGCGAGGGTGGGCTCGCCGGGGCCGTAGTTGACGGCCGGTACGCCCAGTTCGGAGAAGCGGGCGACGTCCGTCCAGCCGAGCTTGGCGCGGACCTCGGCACCGGTCGCGGCCACGAACGCGGCGGCGGCCGGGTGGTCGAGGCCGGGCCGGGCGGCGGCCGCCGCGTCGACGATCTTCACGTCGAGGCCGGCGAACGTTCCCCGGATGTACGCCTCGGCCTCGGCGAGCGACTTGTCCGGGGCGAAGCGGTAGTTGACGGTGACCACGCACTCGTCCGGGATCACGTTCCCGGCCACGCCGCCGCGGACGAACACGGCGTTCAGGCCCTCGTGGTACTCCAGGCCGTCCACGACGGGGCGGGTGGGCTCGTACGCGCGCAGGACGTCCAGGATCGCGCCCGCCGAATGGATCGCGTTCGAGCCCATCCAGGCGCGGGCGCTGTGGGCCCGCTCGCCGCGCGCGGTGACCTCGGCGCGGAGCGTGCCCTGGCAGCCGCCCTCGATCAGCGCGCCGGTCGGCTCCATGAGCACCGCGAAGTCGCCGGCGAGCAGCTCGGGCCGGGTCCGGACGAGCCGCCTGAGCCCGTTCCGCTCGGCCTCGACCTCCTCGCACTCGTAGAACACGTACGTGATGTCGCGGCTCGGCGCGGTGAGCGCGGCGGCCAGCTTCAGCGCGACCGCGACGCCGCTCTTCATGTCGGTCGTCCCGCACCCGTAGAGCCGGCCGCCCGCCACGCGGGACGGCAGGTTGCCGTTCAGCGGGACGGTGTCGAGGTGCCCGGCGAGGACGACGCGCTCGTCCCGGCCCAGCTCCGTCCGCGCCACCACGGTGTCGCCGTCGCGCACCACGTCCAGGTGCGGCAGCGGCGCGAGCGCCTCCTCGACCAGGTCGGCGAGCGCCTTCTCGTTCCCGCTCACCGACTCGACGTCGACGATCGCCGCCGTCAGTTCCACCACGTCCGTGTACAAGTCGAGCATGGTCAGCAAGCGTACGCACCCGGCCGCGGCGGCACGACCGCGGCGGGCCCGCGAACCCGGACAGGCATTGCCAAAAGTATGCGATCCGGACGGGCCGATCGGGGTTACGGTCGAGGCCACGGCAGGTGACGCAACGTCACCTCTGGCAACTCTCAGCAAATAGGAGGCAAAGATGGCCACGATCGAGATCAAGACTTTCCGGCAGCCGGACGAGACCCGGAAGTTCGAGGGCAACGGGCAGGCCGACGTGGTGATGATGGCCGGCCGCCCGGTCGCGTGCGGCACCTTCGAGCCGGGCTGGCGCTGGTCGGACAACGTCCGGCCGATCGCCGGGACCGACCTGTGCGAGGTGTCGCATCTGGGCTACTGCCTCTCCGGGCGGATGCGGGTGCGGATGTCCGACGGCACGGAGCAGGAGGTCGCGGCCGGCGACGTCGTCGCGATCCCGCCCGGCCACGACGCCGAGGTCGTCGGCGACGAGGCCTGCGTCCTGCTCGACTTCGGGGAGATCGCCGAGTACGCCAAGCGCTCGTGACGATCAGCGCCGCTCCGGCACATGGTCGTTCAGCTGGACGGAGATCCGGTGGACGCTCGACGGCCAGGCGGGGACGTTGAGCGTGTCGGTGCGGCCCCCGCCGCCCCGGGGACGGGACACCACCCGGATCGTGCGGTCCGGGGCGGCGGGGATGAACAGGTCCATGCCGGTGATGAACGGCTGCGCGAAGAAGACCGGGATCGGGGCGGTCAGATCGGTGGCGCCGTCCTTGCCGGCGTCGTAGGCGAAGATGCCGATCGCGCGCTTGGTCCGCGGGGCGTTGGCGGCGTTCAGCACCTCGCGGCCGTCGACGCTCAGCGAGTCGCCCGCCGCGCCCTGGTCGCCCCACCACTCCTTCTGGCGGCTGATCGTCATCGCGGAGTGGCCGTCGCCGACCTCCATCCGGGCCGCCAGCCCCTCCCCCGGACGGCTCGCCAGCACCCGGACGAGGTTGTCGGTCCGGAGGAACGGCTGGAAGTACGTGTGGTGGACGGACGTCTCGTTCCACACCACCGTGAACTCGTAGTGCGCCCCGCCGTCGCCCCTGAACGGCCCCCACGACCCGTCACCGGTCAGGCTGTACGCCGCGTCGGGCCGCCGGGTCAGGCGGTCGCCCGTGCGCGGGTCCACCCGGTAGATCTCCAGGCGGGCGCCCGCGGCGCCGGTGTTCGCTGGGAACAGCACGGCGCGGCCGGACAGCCACGCGTGCCTCTGCGGGACGATCGCAGTCGTGCGCGGCGCCCGCCCGCCGTTGAAGAACGCATAGAAGCGCGCGAACGTCTCAGCCGACGACACCACCTGCGTGTGGGACTGGTCGGACAGGTAGACGTTGTCGGCGCCGCCGACCGCGCGTTCGGTGGAGCCCTCGCCCCACACCGCCAGCGTGGGCACTCCGCCGGGCTGGTCGGGCGAGGGGGCGCCGTCCAGGTTGACGTAGTGCGCCACACTCGCGGCACGTTCGGGGGAACTGCGCAGGTACGCCTGCATGAGAGCGGTCCCCAGGGAGTGCGCGAGGAGGTCCACCTTGTCCGTACGGGCCTTGGCGCGAAGCCGGGCGATGCGCTGGTCCAGGGACGCGAAGACCTCGTCGCGGGTGTTCTCCGCGAACAGCGAGTCGTACTCGTGGGCCTCGATCAGCCCGGCCGGGAAGCCGTTGCTCGCCAGCCGCCGCGCCTGCGTCTCGAACTGCTGGCCGGACCCGCTGAACCCGTGCACGAAGATCACCGGCCGTACCCGGCCCTGGGCCGGGCCCGGCGGCGCGGCCGAGACGGGTGACACCACCGTGCACACCAGGAGGAACGCGGACACCAGGGTGGCGAACCGTCGGAACATCGCGTGGCCTCTCTCCGCCGCCGGCCCCCGAGAACCCGATCACAGCGTCCGATCGCCCGGCGCCGCGGTCAAGACCGCGGACGCGATCTCCCGCACGTCTGGGAGCGTCCACAACCGCCGGCGCCCGCAGTGCACACCCCGTACACGCGGAAGGGCCCGCGGCGCCGTGCGCCGCGGGCCCCTCGCTCGTACGGGTCAGGTGTTGATGCCGTGGTCGCGGAGGATGTCGTTCAGCTCCGCCTTGTCGTGCCGCTGCCCCTCTTCGAGGCGCTTGAGGATCAGCACGGCGGGGAGGCCGAACGTGCCGCCCTTGAACTCCTTGTAGCGCGTACCGCCGACGGCGACGCACCAGTCCGGGATGCGGCCGCGGCTGATCTCCTCGCCGGTCTCCACGTCGATCACCGGCATCGAGGCGGACAGGTTCGTCCCGGAGCCCACCACGGCGCCCTTACCGACCCGGGCCCCCTCGACGATCATGGAGCGGCTGCCGATCATGGCCTCGTCCTCGATGACCACCGGCACCGCGTTCGGCGGCTCCAGCACGCCGCCGATGCCGACGCCGCCGGACAGGTGGACGTTCTTGCCGATCTGCGCGCACGACCCCACGGTCGCCCACGTGTCGACCATCGTGCCGGAGTCGACGTAGGCGCCGATGTTGGTGAACGAGGGCATCAGCACGACGCCGGGCGCCAGGTGCGCGCCCCAGCGGGCGATCGCGCCCGGGACCACGCGGACGCCGTCCAGCCGGGTCTTGAGCGGGATGCGGTCGTGGTACTGGAAGTCGCCGACCTGCGAGCGCGCCATGCCGAGCACCTTGAAGCTCATCAGGATGGCCCGCTTGGCCCGCTCGTCCACCACGACCTGGTCGGTGGCCGGGTCGATCCGCGCGACCCTGGCCTCGCCGGAGTCGATCTGGTCGACGGCCGCGACGATGGCCGCGCGGGCGTCGGTGTCGTCCGGCGTCAGGTCGGCGCGCCGCTCCCACAGCTCGTCGATGGTGCCGGAGATCGGGCTGGTGAACGTTTCGGTCATGGACCCTGAGCTTAGCGGGGGCCATCTCCCGGTACGGTCTTCGCGTGGCTGCATGGGCGAAGTTGAAGGCACGCGCCGGGTCGGGGCGCCGCCACCCGTGGCGCTGGACCGGCGTGGCGCTGGTGATCGTCATCGCGCTGGGCGCCGGCGGGTACGTCGCGTTCCACCGCGCCCGTCCCTACCTGCACGGATCCAACTGCGAGGTACGGACCGCGGGCGGCAAGATGCCGCTGGACCTGGAGCAGGCCGCCAACGCCGCCACCATCGCGGCCGTGGCGTTCCGCAAACGCCTTCCCGAACGCGCCTCGGTGATCGCGTACGCGACCGCGATCCAGGAGTCGCACATCCGCAACCTGCCCGGCGGCGACCGCGACTCGGTCGGGATGTTCCAGCAGCGCCCCTCCCAGGGCTGGGGCAGCCCCGAGAAGCTGCGCGACCCCGTCCAGGCCACCAGCAAGTTCTTCGACGCCCTGGTCAAGGTGAAGGACTACCTGGACCGCGACCTGCACGACGCCGCGCAGATCGTCCAGCGCAGCGCCGACGGCGACGCCTACGCCCAGCACGAGCCCGAGGGCAAGATCCTGGCCCGCGCCTTCACCGGCCGCGAGCCGGCCTCCGTCCGCTGCTGGTTCTCCCCCGACAAGAAGACCGCCCCGCGCCGCGCCGAGGCCATCCGCGAGATGCGCCGCGCGTTCGGTGGAAGGCTCCAAGTGGACACGCCGGAAGCCTCCCTCACCCGAACCGAAAACCAGGCCGTCACTCCCGGCACCCCGGGTTCCTCCCCCGGCCACGACGCCGTGAAGGTCACCACCGCCCGTTCGGGCTGGGCCGTCGCCCACTGGGCGATGACCCACGCCCAGTCGTACGGCCTCACCGAGGTCCGCCACGACGGCAAGCGCTGGCTGGCCGCCGCCGGCCACGACGGCTGGACCCCCGACAGGAACGCCCCGAAGGACCGCGTCTTCATCCGCTGACCGCTACTCCCCCCGCGTCATCCGCGGCGGCCCGGCTACGTCCGGTGGCGTACCCGCCCTGCCGCCGCCGAACGGATGTGCGATGCCGCACGGCCCGGAGACGGTGCTCGGGTGAATGAGAACAGAGCGATCACCGTGAAGCTCCTCGGGCCGCTGGTCGTACGGCGCGGCGAGACCCCCGTCCGGCTGACCGCCGGCCGCCTGCGGACGCTGCTGGCCGTGCTGGCGGCGGACGCCGGTGCCACCGTTCCCGTGGAGCGCCTGGTCCCGGCCCTCTGGGGAGAACGGGCACCGGTCAACGCGCGGCGCAGCCTGCAGACCCACGTCGCCCGGCTGCGCCGCGCCCTCGGCCCGGACGCGGTCCGCACCACGCCCGGCGGCTACCGGCTGGAGACCGACCCCGACCGGATCGACGTACTGCGGTTCCGCCGGCTGCTCGCCGAGGCGGGCCGCGCGCCGGACCCCCGCGCGGAGCGGACCCTGCTGGAGGAGGCCCTGGCCCTCTGGCGCGGCCCGCCCTTCGAGGGGATCGACTCGGACCGCCTGCGCTCGTCCGACTCGGCCCACCTGCTGGAGCTGTACCTCGGCGCCGTCGAACGGCGGACCGACCTGGACCTGGCCGGGGGCCGCCACGGCGAACTGTTACCCGAGCTGCTGGGACTCGCCGAGCATCATCCGCTCCGCGAACCACTGTGGGGACGCCTGCTCATCGCGCTCGGCCGTTCCGGGCGGCAGGCCGAGGCGCTGGCCCACTACGAACGCCTGAGGCGCCACCTCGCCGACGAACTGGGCACCGAGCCCTCGGCGGAACTCCGCCGCATCCACGCCCGCCTCCTCCGGGATGAGCCGCTCCGGGATCACCGGCCTCCCCCGGCACCCGCACGGACCCCGCGAAGGGTGGTCGCCTTCGCGGGCCACGTCGCCGACGGGCCCGCCGGGCACCGCTTCTCGGGCGTCTGCGTGGTCTGGGCCCACGAAGAGCCCGCGGCTGGCGGATCCACGGCGGTCGGCTGAAGCCGATCCGACAGAGATCTGAAAGCGCGGGGTGCTTGGCTCGTACCACCTGCAAGGCGTCAGAAGGGAGCGTCCGATATGCGCGGGAGAAAGGTGCTGCTCGCCGGTCTGGTCTTCATGGCCACGGCGACCGGCGTGAGCACGGCGACGGCGGCCCAGGCCGGTGCCGCCCCCGGCGCAATGGGCCGGGTGACGCTGTACGGGACTTCGGGCGGGGCGACGGTCGGCTACACCACCTGCGACAACCCGGCGCAGTCCCGGCTGAACGGCGTCTTCACGAGCTTCACCAACGAGCCGCGGCCGGGCTGCCAGGTCGTCCTGCTCAACCGGACCTCGTCCATGGTGCTGTGCGCGGGACGCGGCACCATCCCGGAGGCATTCCGCCAGGACCCGGGCCTGCGTATCCAAGCCGGCGAGACCCGCCCCTGCGGGATCATCCCCACCGTTCCGTCCCGCTGAGGGTTCGCCTGACACCCGTAAGACCTTCCACGGAAATCCGCGCCGCCCGCTCCCCTGACCGGCCCCGGCCCGCCCGAACGCCGCCACCCCGGCCGGGCCGGGGCCTACCAATATCGACCACCGACCGCCCACCATCCATCTCGGACGTCCAGCTTCCACGGCCGGGCGGCCCTCCCGGGAAGCTCCCGGCGGGGCTCGGAGTGGGGAACGGTGGTCCGCTGTCAGAGGCGGCCTCCGTGCCTGGTGGGCAGGCCGAGCGCGACGAGGTCGACGTCGGGGGAGATCACCTCGTGCCAGAGGTCTTCGAAGGCGACGTCGTAGGACTGCAGCGCTCCGACGAGCATGCGGGCCGCGGTCCCGGCCTCCTCCCAGCCGAGCGCCGGGAAGTCGCGGACCAGGAGCCCGTCGAGGTCGTGGTGGTCCGGCGGCCGCCAGCCCAGTTCGGCCATGGTCTCCGACCAGCCGGGGGCGGGGTTCTCGGGGATGCGCGCCTGGAGATGCAGCGTCCAGTCCTCGAAGGTGGTCCACTGCACGAACCGGAAGTCCTCCGGGGTGCACACGACCACGGTGAAGCGGTCGGGGACGTCCAGGAGGGCGAAGTCCTGGACGACCGATAGCAGTGTGGCCGCCAGCTGCCGCTCGAATTCGGGCCAGTCGTCGGCCAGGTGGTCGCCCGGGGCCCAGCCCCACCCGCGGCCGAGCACCTGCCAGTGGCCGAACAGCTCCAGCCGGTATTCCGGCTCGGCCCACTCCGACCACAGGTGCTCGTGCCGGTCGACGGCATCGGTGGGACTGACCCTCAGGGACGTGTGGCCGCCGACGTGTTCGAGCTCCAGCAACTGCACCGGCCGGCGCCAGCGCAGCAGCGGCCCGGGACCGCGCATCATCGACGGCGGGCCGAGGGTCTCCTCGAGGGCCGCGCGCAGCCGGAGGAAGAGATCCTCCCCCTCCCCCCGCCGGTACGGAGATCTCGGAGCCGACTTCGGAGCCGTGCCGGGCCACCTCCCCGAGACCGGTGCCGAGGCCGGTGTCGTACTGCTCGTGGGACTCCCCGTGACATCCCTGGCGGTAGTCCTCGTAGTTCCACCGGCGGGGGTATTCGCGGCTCCGTCGCCGTTCCTCCTCGGAGGCCTGCGAAGGCCGCCAGCCGAGGTCGGCGAGTGCGCGGTCGAACGCGGCGTCGTCCCATCCGGTCATGTCGAGCGCGGCGAAGCGGCGAACGAGTTCGCGAACCTGGTCATCGCTGAGGGGCATGCCCGGTGATCTTAGGGGGCTCCGCGGACGGCCAGGCGGGCCAGCTCGCCGAGTTCGCGGGCCGCTTCGGCGGGGGTGCGCAGGGGCGCCACCGCGTGGCTGACCGTCACTCGCATCAGGGTCTCGACCAGTAGAGCGCTGACGGCGGGCGGGACGGAGGGCCAGGTCGCGGCGGCGTAGGCGCGGAAGCCGGCGATCACTTCGGTGAGCAGCGGGACGCCCTCCCGGACGGCCAGGGGGACGAGCCGGTCGTCCGGGTAGCGGCCGGCGCCGAGGACGGTTCTCAGGAGGGTCCGGCGGGCGGCCTCGGTGAGGACGAAGAGGACGGCGGCCTCGACCGCCGCGGGCAGGTCGCCGAGGTGGCGGTCCATGCGCTCCTGGACGCCGCCGACCAGGGCGTCGACCTCGCGTTCGATGAGGGCCCGGCCCAGGCCGACCTTGGAGCCGAACTCGTTGTAGGCGGTCTGGCGGCTGGTCCCGGCGGTGACGTTGTCATGCGCCGCACAAGAGTTCGCGAACGCTCCGGCGGATAGTGCGTGACGTGAAGATCATCGATGTTCCGCCGCTGCGCCGCGCCGCGCCGGCCGCCCTCGCCGTGCTGTCCGCCGCCGCCCTGGCCGTCGCCGCCGGGCCCGTCCCCGCCGCGCGCGCCGACGCCGCGTGGACCGTCCAGCCGAGCCCGTTCACCCTGGGCACGAGCGGCCTGTACGGGGTGTCGGCGGCCGCCCCGGACGCCGTGACCATCGGCGGCTACCAGTGGTACAGCCGCCGGACCGGGATGTTCTGCGGCGAGATCGGCGGCCCGTGCGTCCCGACCATCCACCAGAACCCCGTCCTGCAGCGCTGGAACGGCGGCGGCTGGTCCTGGATCAGCACCCCGGAGCTGTCCGGGAAGGGGCAGATCAAGTTCGTGGACGCGGTGTCGGCGGCGGACGCGTGGGCCGCCGGGAGCCGCGACGCCGCGGACGGCAAGGGCCTCGGCACCCCCTACGTCGCCCGGTCCGGCGCGCAGGGCTGGGAGGAGGTCGCGGCGCCGTCCGGCCTGCGCGCCGTGGAGTCGCTCGACGGCGACGCGGCCGGAGCCTGGATCGCGGGCACGCCGGCGGCGGGCGGGGCGTCCGTCTACCGGTGGGCGGACGGCGCGTGGACGCCGCACGCGCCCGGCGCCGTGATCCAGGGGATCAGGCAGCGCGCCGCTGACGACGTGTGGGCCGTCGGCCGCGTGCCGGAGGGCGGCGGCGCGCCGGAACGCGGCTTCGCGGCCCGCTTCGACGGCACGACGTGGCACACCGTGACGCCGCCGCAGGTGCGGGGCAAGGGCGGGCGCCTCGTCGCCGTCCTCCCGCTCGCCGCCGACGACGTCTGGATCACCGGCTACGTGATCGAGAACGGCGCGCGCAAGGACGCGTCGTACCACTGGAACGGGTCCACGTGGCGGGAGGACGTCCTTCCGGGCGGCGCCCGGTTCGGCGGCGGCCTCCACCACGTCTACAGCGCGAGCGTCGACGAGTACCACTACCGTCCGGACGGCCTCGCCGACGACGGCGCGGGCGGGCTCTGGGCCGTCCCCGCCCCGGACGCGGCGCTCGGTGAGCCGCACGTCCTGCGCTTCACGGACGGCTCCTGGCGGCTGGAGCGGGCCGGCACGGGCGTGAAGGGCCAGGTGCAGGGGCTCGCGCGCGTACCCGGCACGGCCACCGTGTGGGCCGTCGGGCAGCAGGACGGCAAGGCCCCGCTGGTCCTCAGGAAGGACTGAACGGCGGGCCAGGCCCGTCCGCGGGGCCCGGGGCGGCGAGGTGGGCGGCGGCGAGGCGTTTGGGGGCGGACAGGCGCCAGGCGTCGGTGACCAGCTCGGCCAGCTCGCCGGGGTCCACCGCGTCCAGCCGGACCGTCACCCAGCCGAACCGCCCGGACGTCCACGACACGGCGAAGACCTCCGGGTTCTCGGCCACCAGCGCGGCCTGCTCCTCGCGGGTGGCCTTGAGCATGATCGTCGCCTCGGCCTCGTCGAGGTAGCAGAACCCCTTCCCGCGCACGCGGAAGCCGCTCATCTCCTCCGACCAGCCCTCGCGCTGCTCGACCTCCGGCAGCCCGCGCACGACCTCCAGGAACTCCTCGACGCCCATGGTGGACGGTCTACCACCCGCCTCCGACAGTCCGGCGGGTCGGGCAGGATGGCGGGATGCGCGTACGGCCCATCTCACCCGGTGCGCTCGTCGAGGAGCTGAGCGAGTCGCTGGCCGGGCGCTCGCCCGGCGAGTGGCTGCGGGTGGCCGTGGACGGCGCGGAGGCCGCGGCGCCCGGGGAGCTGGCGGACGCGCTGGTGGGGCCGTTGCGGGCGCGCGGGCGCGCCGTCGTGCGGGTGTCGGCCCGGGACTTCCTGCGGCCGGCCTCGCTCCGCTACGAGTTCGGGCGGGAGAGCCCGGACGCCTTCTACGACGACTGGCTCGACGCGGGCGGCGTCCTCCGGGAGGTCCTCGCGCCGCTGGATCCGGGCGGTTCGGGCAAGGTGCTCCCCAGCCTGTGGGACGCGGACCGGGACAGGGCCACGCGGGCGCGCTACGTGGACGTGCCGCCCGGCGCGGTCCTGCTCATGGACGGGCCGCTGCTGCTCGGCCGGTGGCTCCCGTTCGACATGGCCGTTCACCTGAGCCTGTCGGCGGCGGCCCTCGCCCGCCGGACGCCCGGCCCGCGGGCGTGGACGCTGCCCGCGTACGAGCGGTACGAGCGGGAGGCCGGCCCGCGGGAGGCGGCGGACGTCGTGGTCAAGATGGACGATCCCCGGCATCCGGCCCTGATCGAGGACGCCGGCTGACCGCCCGGGGGCGGGGGTCAGCGCGGGGGCGCGGGCGGCCGGGTCCGGCGGGCGCGGCGGACGGCGAAGCCGTCCAGGAATATCGCAATGCAGTCCTGGACGAGTTCCTCGGTCGTGTAGGGGTCTCCGGAATGGCGCCACTTGATGGACAGCCATATCGCGTCCCGGAGAAAGCGGTGGAAGACCTTCGAGGAGATGTCGGCGCGGAACACGCCCGCCGCCTTGCCGTCCTCGATGGTCTCCAGCCAGATGCGCTGGACCTCGTCGGCCAGGGCCTTCGCCCGCCGGTATTCCGGGAGGTCCCGCACGTTCCGCAGCTGGTCCTGATACACCTGCGTGGCGTGCGGTTTCTCGTCGGCCGTTCGCAGTGACACCTCGACGACGGCGCGCAGCCGGGCGCGGGGCGCGAGCCGTCGCGGGGCCTTCGCCGCGTATTCGGCGTTCAGCGTCTCCAGATATCCCGTGATCAGTTCTCGGACGATCGCGTCCTTGGACGGGAAGTAGTGGTAAATGGCGCCGGCGTAGATCCCGACGCTTTCCCCTATCTCGCGGACCGTCGTGGAGGCGACCCCTTTATGGGCGAACAGCTCGGCCGCCGCGTCCAGGATCTCCGAACGGCGGTCGGTGTCCTTGGGCGTCACGCTGCCTCCCAGCCGTCGCGCGAGCGTCCGGGCAACGCTAGCGCGCACTTCCGCGAAGGGTCAAAACGTTCCGCCGCAGTACAGAGCACGTTTGAACAAGCATTCTCTTGACCAAGCGTTCAAACCTGGCTTAGCCTCCCGGCGTGATCAGGCGACCCGGCCATGTGATCGGAACGTTCCAACACCGCCTGGCGGCCGAGACCGGCGGCGGCGCCGGCACCGGCGCTCCCACCCCGGAGTCGAGGAGGAACCATGCCCGATGAGGCGGACGAGACGAGGCGCGCGACGCCGCCGAAGCAGGGCCAGCCCGTACGGGCCGCGGTGTCGAGCTTCCTGGGTGCGACGATCGAGTACTACGACTTCCTGCTCTACGCGCAGGCGGCCGTGCTCGTGTTCGGGCCGGTGTTCTTCCGCGACCTCCCGGACGGCGTGGCCGCGCTCGCGTCGCTCGGGACGTTCACCGCCGGCTATCTCGCCCGGCCGGTCGGCGGGCTCATATTCGGGCACTTCGGTGACCGCCTCGGGCGGAAGAAGATGCTCGTCCTGTCGCTGGTGCTGATGGGGGCGGCCTCCACCGCGATCGGGCTGATCCCGCCCCCGTCCGTCATCGGCTACTGGGGCGCGGTCATCCTGATCCTGCTGCGGGTGTGCCAGGGCATCGCGGTCGGCGGTGAATGGGGCGGTGCGGCCCTACTCTCCTACGAGCACGCGGACACGAAACGCCGCGGCTTCAGCGCGTCGTTCACGCAGGCGGGCGCGCCGACCGGCGTGGCGCTCGCGGGGCTCATGCTCGGCCTGTTCGCGGCCCTTCCCGAGGACGAGTTCCAGTCCTGGGGCTGGCGGATCCCGTTCCTGCTGTCGATCGTGCTACTGCTGCTGGGGCTGGTCGTCCGGGCCGGCGTGCGGGAGTCGCCCGAGTTCGAGGACGCCGTCGAACGCGGCGTCGCGGGCGCCGGCAGCACGCACCGCCCGCTGCGGGCCGTGCTCCGCAGGCCCCGCCCGGTGCTGATCTGCGTCTTCGGGACGTTCGCGAACTTCTTCCTCACCGGCATGATCGACATCTTCGGGCTCGCCTACACGGTCGACGCGGGGACGCCCAAGCACCAGGCGCTGACCATGTGGTCCGTGGCGTCGGTGTTCCAGATCTTCAGCACGATCGCGATGGGCTACATCTCGGACAAGGTCGGCCGTGTCCGGGTGATGGTCATCGGATACGTCTCCTACGCCGTCCTCCTCTACCCGATGTTCCACCTGTTCTCGCAGGGCGACCAGTGGGCCGTGCTCGGGGCCCTGCTGCTGTCCAAGACGGTGCACAGCGTGGTGTACGGCCCGCTGGCCGCGTTCGTCGCGGACCAGTTCACCCCGGAGAACCGGTACACGGGCGGGTCCGTCGGCTACCAGGTCGCGTCCCAGCTCGGGAACGGCGTCGGCCCGCTGCTGATCACGGCGCTGTACGCCGCGACGGGGCAGAACGTCGCCTCGGTGGTGGCCGTCGGAGCGGCCAGCTGCCTGATGAGCGCGGCCGTCGTGTTCAGCACCACGTACCGGCGCGGCGGCGACCGGGTCGCGCCGCGCTCCCCGCAGCTCCGGTGAGTCCGGCGGGCCCGGCTCAGCGGTGGGTGGGCAGCATGCACATCGTGTCGAGGCCCAGGACGCGGTTGAGGCGGCCGAAGGCGAGCCAAGAGCCGATGCTCATCGAGAGTTCGACGATCTCCCGCTGGCTGTAGCGGGCGGTCATCCGGGCCCAGAAGTCGTCGTCCAGGCCGTGGTGGTCGAGGGCGTACCGCTCGGCGTACTCGGCGGCCAGGCGGGTGCGGTCGTCGAAGCGGTCGGTGGTGCGCCACTCGGCGACGGCGCCGGCGAACTCCTCCTCGACCTTCTCGCCGTCGCGCTCGGTACGCCAGTCGAGGCAGAAGACGCAGCCGTTGATCTGGGCGATCCGGAGCCGGGCGGCCTCGAACTCGCGCAGGCCGAGGGTGGTGTGCTCGTACACCGCGAGGGAGAGGTGGGACGCGGCGGGGCCGATGCCGGGGACCATCTCGCCCCAGACATAGGTGATCGGGTCCTTGCCTTCGGGGACGTCGATGTTCACGGCTTCGGGCTCCTTCCGAGGCGGCCCGTCGCCGGGCGCAGGGGGACGTCCAGGGCGTCGTAGAGGCCGGGGCCGGCGTCCAGGAGCCAGTCGATGGCGCTCACCAGGCGGCCGACCGCGGTGGCGTTGCCGCCGGCGGCGCGGTTGCCGCCCTCGTCGGTCGCCTCGACGGAGACCTCGATGCGGGGACGGCCCTCGATGATGACGCGGTGGGCGCCGTCGCCGCCGTCCGGGGGCACGGGCCAGTCGGGCGCGCAGGAGGGGTGGATGCGGGTGACGTGCTCGATGACGATGAGCGGCTCGCCGGCCACGATGCCCTGGACCTCGAAGCGGATGGCGCCCTGGGTCCCCTCCTCGAAGTCGCCCATGGTCGCGGTGGTGACGGTCTTCTCCAGGGGGCGGCGGTCGAGCGTCTCGCGGATCTCGTCCAGCTCGACGCCGAGGGCGCGGGCCATGAGGCGGACCTGGCCGCCCCAGACCATCGTCGGCACGGTCGGCGCGATCATGGGCGGCTCGTAGTCCATCGGCTGGCCCATGCCGACCAGGTAGCGGACGGAATCCGGCTGGTCGTAGGTGGAGTAGTCGAAGATCTCCTGGCAGCGGACGACGTCCACCACGCTGCCGAGGCCGCTGATCAGCAGCGGCAGGACGTCGTTGCCCCAGCCCGGGTCCACGCCCGAGACGAAGAGGGAGCCGCCGCCCTCCTTGATCGCCGCCAGCACGGGCTCCCGCATCTCGGGCGGTGCGTTGCGCTGGTCGTACAGCGGGTACAGGGCGGGCGTGACCACGACCGCGCCGGCCCGGATCGCGCGGACGATGTCGGCGAGGGCGTCGTCGGGGCGGATGTCGCCGGACGCGGCGTACACGACCGCCCGCGGGCGCGCGGCGAGCACGGCGTCGATGTCGTCGGTGGCCGCGACACCGAGGTCGCGGCCGAGGCCGCCGAGGTCGCCGGCGTCGCGGCCGACCTTCTCGGGGTTGTGAACGATCACGCCGGTGAGGTCCAGCGCCGGGTGGGCGTCGACGGCGCGGACGGCCAGGCGGCCGACGTTGCCGGTGCCCCAGACGATCGTCGGGATCATGGGCTGGACGCTAACAGGGGCACGGTCCGGCGTACATAGCAAGTGCTTGGTTGCTTTTGGTGGCCGCCCCGTGACCAGGAGTTTTCGGACATAAGTTACCAATCGGTAAATAGTGACTGATCACCGAAAGACATGTAGAACTCGTTTCAATCTGCCAACAGTGAGGGACGTCACATGGGCGACTCAGCCGTGCCTGGTAGGGGATCTGCGGGTATCTCGCGCCGCGGGTTCATGGTTGGAACGGGTTCTATCCTGGGGTTGGGGATCATGGGCGGCACCGCCCGTGCCGCCGCCGGCCCGATCGGCGACGGGGCCCGCGTCCCCGTACTGATCATCGGCACCGGGTACGGCGGCTCGGTGGCCGCCCTCCGCCTCGCACAGGCCGGTGTGGCCGTGCACATGGTCGAGATGGGGATGGCCTGGGACACCCCGGGCGAGGACGGGAAGATCTTCGCCAACACCCGCACCCCGGACGTGCGGTCGTACTGGCTCCGCACCAGGACCAAGCAGCCGCTCAGCAACTTCCTCGGCTTCCCGCTCGACAAGAACGTCCCCCGCTACACCGGGATCCTGGACGCCGAGGACTTCAGCGGCATCACCGTCTACCAGGGCCGCGGCGTCGGCGGCGGCTCGCTGGTGAACGGCGGCATGGCGGTCACGCCCCTGCGGGAGCGCTTCGGCGCGATCCTCCCCACGGTGGACGCCAACGAGATGTACAGCACCTACTACCCGCGCGCCAACGCGGGCCTCGGCGTCAACCACATCGACCCGGCCTGGTTCGACAGCACCGCCTGCTACCAGTACGCGCGCGTCGGCCGCAAGCACGCGCAGCGCTCCGGCTTCCCGTTCGTGTTCGTCCCCAACGTGTACGACTTCGACTACATGGAGCGGGAGGCGGCTGGAACGGTCCCCAAGTCCGCCCTGAACGCCGAGGTCCTGTACGGCAACAACGCCGGCAAGAAGTCGCTGCAGAAGACGTACCTCGCGCAGGCCAAGGCGACCGGCCGGGTCACGATCTCGCCGCAGCACAAGGTCACCTCGGTGACCCCGGCGGCCGGCGGCGGCTACACGGTCGCCATCGACGTGATCAACACCAGCGGCGAGCGCACGTCCGGCAAGACGGTCACCGCCGACCGGGTGTTCTTCGCGGCCGGCAGCGTCGGCACGAGCAAGCTGCTGGTCAAGCTGAAGGCGACCGGGGCCCTGCCCAACCTGAACGGCGAGGTCGGCAAGGGCTGGGGCGACAACGGCAACGTCATGTGCGGCCGCGCCAACCACATGTGGGACGCGACCGGAACGCTCCAGTCGTCCATGCCCACCGGCGGCATCGACAACTGGGACGCGGGCGGCGCGTTCGCCGAGGTGGCGCCGCTGCCGACCGGGATCGAGACGTACGCCTCGTTCTACCTGTCAATCACCAAGAACCCGAACCGCGCCCAGTTCACGTACAACAGCGGCACCGGCGGGGTCGACCTGAACTGGCAGACCGCCTGGAAGCAGCCCTCGATCAACGCCGCCAAGACGATCTTCGACAAGATCAACAGCAAGGAGGGGACGATCTACCGGACCGACCTCTTCGGCACCTACAAGATCTGGGGCGACCACCTCACGTACCACCCGCTCGGCGGCGCCGTCCTCGGCAAGGCGACCGACGACCACGGCCGCCTGCACGGCCACCCCGGCCTGTACGTGATCGACGGCGCGCTGATCCCGGGCAACACCAGCGTCAACCCGTTCGTCACGATCACCGCCCTGGCGGAGCGCAACATCGAGCGGATCATCGCCACCGACCTCCGCTGACGGCTGAGGAACCCGCCCGTGCCGCCGTCCGGACACCCCTCGGACAGCGGCGCGGGCCGGCGAGAGAACGCCGTACGGTCAGGTGCCCACCGGCGCCCCGGCCAGCACCAGCCACAGAGCGCCCGCCGCCAGCAGGAGCGCGATGGCCAGTGCCAGGATCTGACGGGACCGTCTCCGGTCGGCCGAGCACGGGCGCGCCGGCATCGACGACGGCACCGCGTCTCTCCGAACGCGCGTCGGGCTGCACCAGACGGGCGGCCTGCCGGGGATCTCCACGAAGTCCGCAGGGTTCAGGTTCTCACCGAACTCCGGCCTGACGTAGTTCTCGAAGAGCACCGCGTCGAGCACGGTGACGACGGTGCCCGCAGGTTCCTTCTGCAACATCGCCCGAACGGCCTTCCGGCCCGCCTGCGCGACGGCGTTGTCACGGCCGGGTCCGATGAGGCGTCCATGAGCGTTCCTGCTCGGACCGCAGGAGAAGGAGAGAACCGCCTTGAGGCGGAACGCCTCGCCGGCCACCCGGTTGTGGCGGTCCAGTTGCTTGGCCAGCGACTCGGGCAGCGTCTCAACGGCCCCGTCCACGGGCGTCTCGACGGGCATCGCGCAGAGCAGGTCGTCCCCTTCGGAGAACCGCCCCACCTCGTCCGGCCGATTCCCGGTCGCCCTCAGGGCGCGGTCCATGAACTCATGCTGCAAGCGCGCCCGCTCGGTGCGGACATGTACGGGAAGGTCGCCCATCCGGTCGAATGCCACCAGGACGTGCAGCATGCTGACTGGGCCGTCTCGCCCAGACTTATAAGACATAGCGGAAGCATGTCGCGACTCCGGACCGTCATGACCATCCGGCCCGGCGCTGTGCCCCGTAGACGACACAGCCGATCAGAGCTCCGCCCGCGCGCGGAGACGGCCCATATCGAGCACCAGGATCGCCGCCCGCTGGGTCTCGATGATCCCCTCGGAGCGGAGCTCAGCGAGAGTGCTGTTGGCCACGTTCCGGCCGGCGCCGACCAGGGAGCCGAGCTCCTGCTGCTTCATGCCGACGTCCAGGATCCGCCCGTCGGCGGTCTCCCGGCCGTAGCGCTCGACCAGCTCGACCAGCGCCCGTAGCAGCCTGCGCTGAGTGCGGCACGGCCCCTCCGACCGGCGCCGGACCTGGTCCCGCATCTTCTCCACCATGGACGCGCCGATGTGCAGGCAGAGCTCGGGGTTCGCCGCGACCAGTTCCTCCAGTCCGTCGAACGGCACCTCCACCACGACACAGTCGCGCTTGGCGGTACGCACCGTCGCGCACCGCTGCCCGCCGGCGAGGAAGGCGAACTCGCCGACGATGTCGCCGCTGGAGCGGAAGGCGTGCAGCACCGGCCTGGTCCCCGGCGCGCCGGGCTCCTCCGTGGAGATCTTGACGACCGCGTCGAGCAGGAGGAACACCGAGCGGCCGGATTCGCCCTGGCTCATCAGCACCTCGTCCTCGCCGCATCGGCGCAGCGTGCCGCGTGTCAGCATGGCCGCCACGTCGAGGAAGCCGATCCCGGAGAGGAAACCGTCGGACCGCCATCGCGTGCGGTACTGGTCGAGAAGACGCCGGGCGTCATCGCTGTCGATCACTGTGCTTCCTGAGGATTACGGCGGGCCGTCCCGGCCACGCCAACACAAGAATCAGAACGCGCGGCCTTACCGCCGCGCAGAGTGAGTGCCCCGGGCGGGGCACATGGCGCTCTGCGCCGACACCCGCCCGGATTCTCCCGGAATAGCGTGCCAAATATGACATCTCTTGTGCACCGCCTAAACAGCTTCTGGCGGTTCTCCGATCCCGCACCGACCGTACGGCGGCGGATCGCGGCCCTCGCGGAGACGGAGGCGATCATGCGCACCGCACTGACGGAAGCGGGCGTGCGACCGCACGAGACGCACCTGCTCGGCGGCGATTCGGGCTGGTCGGCGGCCCTTCCCGCCGGCGCCGAAATCGCCGTGATCCTCTCCGAGGCGCCCCGGCGAGGGCGGCTCCTGCTGGCCGGGTACAACGAGCGCCGGGTCCCGGCGGCCCGGCTCCGGATCACCGTGGCGTTCGCGATCGGACCGGCCGCCGAAGGCCTCCTCGGACCATTCGGCCCCGGCCCGGAGGAGGCCGAGCGGCTGGGCCGCACCGCCCCCTCCAGCACCGCGCCGTTCACCACTGTGCTGTCGGCCGCGTTGTACGAGGGATACGTCGCGCCAGAGTTCCATGCCGACCTCGTACCGGAGGACTTCCAGCCGGTCGACGCGGGCGGCGCGAAGGCATGGCTTCACCGCTCCGATCGACTCGGCGACCCCGCGCCAGGCGCCGTACGCGAAGGCGCGCAAGGCGTCGCGCGGACCGCGCTGTGCGTCGCGGCCGACATCAAGGGGTGGAGTACCCGGGCCGTTCCTGATCAGATCCACGCGCAGCACGCCCTCATGGAGGTGACGCGCGCGGCGCTGCGGCTGGCGCGGCTGCCGGAACGGATCGAGCAGACCGCCGGGGACAGCGTCCTGGTCATCGCGCCGAGCGGTATCGACGAGAGCACGGTGATCCCGGACCTGCTGTATGGGATGCGCGTCGCCCTGCGTACGAACAACCGGGTACTCGTCCCGAGCGCCAGGCTGAGGCTCCGGCTCGCCCTCACCCGCGGGCCGGTCGTGCCCGGTCCGGCCGGGTTCGGCGGGGACGCGGTCATCTCCTGCTTCCGGCTGCTCGACGCCCCGCCCGTCAAGCGCGCCCTCGTCGATGCGCCGGAGGCGGACCTGGCGGTGATCATCTCCACCGACCTCTACCGCGACGTCATCCGGCACGGCTTCCGGGGGCTGCGCCCCGAGGGGTTCCGCAGAGTGCGGTGCGAGCTGCCCGGCAAGGGCTTCGCCGAGGACGCCTGGCTCCACGTCCCCGGCCAGGTAGCTGAAAGCGCACCTGGAGCACCAGTGTGAGAGCAATGGCGCGATGCCCAGTTCCATAAGACTCAAATGTGGCGTGGAGGACCACCACTGGAAAAGAGGGCCGGGAACCCCCGGACAAGCCCGGACGCCGCCCGATTCGCACAGATTAGCAGTAAGGTCACCGGCCTCGCACCAGATACCCTCAGGTATCGAATTGGATTCCAGAATGGAATTCAGCCGAGAACTCGCAACTACCGCCGGAGCTGGGACATTTGCCCGACATTGCCCGCGTCTATAGGTATCGTGAGGCGGCATGTATAGAACAGGACGGCCCATGCAGGCAGGCGATGACCGCCTCGCATGAACGGAAGCGCAAGATCGCGCTTCTGGTCCGCGATCTCGAGGTACTGCGAGCATCGGCGGGCGCGACACTCGGCATGATCGAAAAGCGGTCGGCGAAGCTCGAGGGAACCCCCGCGCACGGGGTCAGGATCGCCCGACTCCCCAAGTCGACGGTCAGCGATCTCCTGCGCCGCGATCGCGTGCATGCGCTCAGGCCGGAACTGGTGGAATCGCTCTGGGCCGTGCTGCTCCTCATCGCCACCGACGGCGCCAGGACACCGCTTCTCCCGGACTCCCTGCGCGGCCTGGACGCCCTGCGGCGCCGACTGGAGTCGATCAATGTGCCCGAGCGGGCGCATGCCGTCCCCGGACCCGCTGACCCTGCGGATCGCACCGGCATCGCCGAGCCGGGAGGCACCGGTCCCGGCGTGCTCGACCCCTTCGGTGCGCCGCCGGGCGGAGACGAGGAGACAGACCGGCAGTGGCTGCTCGATTCGGCCGCAGCGGCACGCCCGCGCACCTGGTGGTATGACGGCAGAGATCTGGTGCCGGATTGGCTGGAACGCTACCTCACGCTGGAGCCCCCGGCCGCAGGCGTCCGCGTCTACGCGCCACACGCCGTCCCGGGACTGCTCCAGACCCCGGAATACGCCGCAGCCGCGCTCCGGCGGGAGCGTCCCCTAGCCACCCCGGCCGAACTGTCCGTCCTGCTGAACCTGCGAATGCGCCGCCAGGAGCCGCTGTGGCGGCAGGATGCGCTGCAACTCTGGGCGATCATCGACGAAAACGTACTGCGCGACGGCATCTGCGGCCCTACGGCGATGAACGACCAACTGGACCATCTCATCAAGGTCGCGGCCACCCGCCACATAACGATCCAGGTGATGTCCCGCGAAGCGCATGGGCACAATGCCACGGGCGGCCCGGTGACCCTCCTGCGCTTCACCGAACGCGGTTTTCCCGATGTGGTGCTCGTCGAGCAGCATCATCACGGTCTCTACCCGGAGGAGAGCGGTGATGTGAGCGCCTACCAGCTGGTGCTCGACCGGTTGGCGATCGAAGCGCTTCCGCCGAAGGAGAGTCTCCAGTTCCTGCAGAGTCTCCGACAATCCGGCGACATGATCGGTGGGCCTGGGTAGTGGGCGAATTGTCTGTTCTCATGGACGTACGCCACCATGCCCCCTTCCGAGAGGCGATCATGAGTAAGGACGACCCGGAGTTCTGGGACTCCGCGAAAAAGGACCTGATGGCCGGAATCGACACCAGTGTGCCGCATTCGGCGCGGATCTGGAACTACTGGCTGGGCGGCAAGGACAATTTCCCCGTGGACCAGGAGGCCGGGGACCGCTATACGGAGGTCTTCCCCGGGATCGTGGAGGTGGCCCGGGTGTCGCGCGAGTTCCTAGGGCGCGCCGTACGCCACCTGGCCGCCGAGGAGGGCGTACGGCAGTTCCTGGACATCGGCACCGGGCTGCCCACCGAGGAGAACACCCACCAGGTCGCGCAACGGGTCGCGCCCGAGTCGCACATCGTGTACGTCGACAACGACCCGCTCGTCCTCGTCCACGCCCGCGCGCTGCTCACCAGCCGTCCCGAGGGTGCCACCCATTACGTGGAGGCGGATCTGCACGAGCCGAGGGAGATCCTCCGGCTCGCCGGCGCGCATCTCGACTTCGGGAAGCCCGTGGCGCTCATGCTGATGGGCATCATGGGGCACGTCTCCGACGACGCGGAGGCCCTGTCGATCGTCCGCCGGCTGGTCGGAGGGCTGTCGCCGGGCGGGTACCTGGTCCTGGAGGACGGCACCGACACCGACGAGGCGTTCCTGGAGGCGCAGAAGGGCTACGACGACACCGGCGCCGTCCCGTACCGGCTGCGCGGTCCCGAGCAGATCGCCCGGTTCTTCGAGGGCCTTGAACTGCTGGAGCCGGGCGTGGTCTCGCTGCCCCTGTGGAAACCCGACCCCAGCCCGCTCGGGCCGCCCCCGAAGGCCCATGCCTACGGGGGCGTCGCGCGCAAACCCTGAGATCAGACGCCGAGGGAGCGGCCGATGATCTCCTTCATGATCTCGGTGGTGCCGCCGAAGATGGTCTGGATGCGGGCGTCCTGGTACGCCTTGGCGATCGGGTACTCGGTCATGTAGCCGTAGCCGCCGTGCAGCTGGACGCAGCGGTCGACGACGCGCTTGAGCAGCTCGGTGTTCCAGTACTTGAGCATCGACGCCTCTTCGGCGGTCAGCTCGCCCTTGCTCTCCTTGACGATGCACTCGTCGGTGAACGAGCGGCTCACGGTCAGCTCGGTCTTCATCTCGGCGAGCGTGAAGCGGTTGTGCTGGAACTTGCCGATCGGGCGGCCGAACGCCTCGCGCGTCTTGCAGTACTCCAGGGTCTGCTCGAACGCCGTCTCCGCGCCCGCCATGGCGGTGGCGCCGATGGACAGCCGCTCGCGGGCGAGGTTCTGCATGAGGTAGATGAAGCCCATGCCCTCCTCGCCGAGGAGGTTCTTCGCGGGCACCCGGACGTTGTCGAAGAACAGCTCGGCGGTGTCCTGGGCGTGCATGCCGACCTTGTCGAGGTTGCGGCCGCGCTCGAAGCCCGCCATGCCGCGCTCGACGGCCAGCAGGCTGACGCCGCGGGCACCGGCCGACGGATCGGTCTTGGCGACGACGATCACCAGGTCGGCCAGGATGCCGTTGGAGATGAACGTCTTGGAGCCGTTCAGGACGTACTCGTCGCCGTCCTTGACCGCGGTGCTCTTGATGCCCTGGAGGTCGGACCCGGCGGCGGGCTCGGTCATCGCGATGCCGGTGATCAGCTCGCCGGAGCAGTAGCCGGGGAACCAGCGGGCCTTCTGCTCGTCGTTGCACAGGTTGCGGAGGTACGCACCGTTGATGTCGTTGTGCACGGAGAAGCCGGGGCCGTGCACGCCGGCCTTCGCGAACTCCTCGTTCATGATCACGTAGTAGCGGTAGTCGTCGTTGCCGCCGCCGCCGTACTCCTCGGGCATGTCGATGCCCAGCAGGCCCTGCCGGCCGGCGGCCAGCCACACCTCGCGCGACACGACGCCGTCCCGCTCCCACTGCTCGTGGTGCGGGGCGATCTCCTTCTCGATGAAGGACCGGACCATGTCCCGGAACGCCTCGTGCTCCGCCGTGAAGATCTCGCGTGCCATCCGCCGGCTCCTTGGAGTAAGTGCATGCTGATACAGGATTAATGTAACACTGAGACTGTCACATAGCGGAAGGGGCGGGCATGGGCGAGGACATGACGGTCGACGAGCTCGCCGCCCGCGCCGGCTTCACCGTCCGTACCGTGCGGTTCTACGCGGGCCGCGGCCTGCTCCCCCCGCCCCGCCTGAAGGGCCGCACCGGCCTGTACGGGCCGGACCACCTGGCCCGCCTCGAACTCGTCCGGGAGCTCCAGTCGCTCGGCCTCACCCTCGCCGCGATCGAGCGGCAGCTGGAGCGGATCCCCGCCGACGCCCCGCCCGACGACCTGGCCCTCCGCCGCGCGCTGCTCTCCCCCTGGGCGCCCGAGGAGACCGAGGAGCTCGACCGGCACGAGCTGGACCGGCGCGCGGGCCGCCATCTCGACGACGCCGCCCTCGCCAAGCTGGAGGCCCTCGGCGTCGCCGAGCGCACCCCGGCCGGCACGGTACGGGTGATCAGCCCGGCGCTCCTGCAGATGGGCGCCGAGCTGTCGGCGATGCCCCTGGACGCCCTGGTGGCGGCGCACGCGGCGGTCGAGCGCCACACCACCGAGCTGGCCGCCGAACTCCAGGCCGTCTTCCAGGAGACGGTCGTCCGCCCCTACCGCGAGCGCGGCCGGCCGGCCGAGGACCGGGAACGCCTCCTCGACCTGGCCGCCAAGCTCAAGCCGCTGATGATCCAGTCGCTGGTCGGCTCGTTCCAGCGCGCCGTCGACCGCGCCATCCGCCGCTCCGTCCCCGGCGACTGAGCGCGCCGGGCCGCCCGACTCAGCCGGTCTCAGGCTGTCTCAGGCGGTACGGAGCCGCGCGGGTGAGGCGGCCCTGGCGAGGAGCCGGCCGGAGACGGCGGTGACGGCGACCGCCGCCGCCACCGCGAGGACGGTCGTGAGGAGGGCCTGGCCGGACGTCCACGCGAGCGCCGTCAGGGGCTGCTCGGTGACGAAGACGCCCGGCCCCATCCCGGCGGTCGCCGCCAGCGCGGAGACCACGCACACCGGGGTCGCCGCGATCAGCGCCTGGCGCCGGGCCGACCGCCGCAGCGACGCGAGCGGGGCACCGCCCGCGGCCAGCACCGCCATGGAGTGCCCGCCCTCCAGCAGCGCCTCGGCGCGGTTGACCACGAGCGCCGTGACCGCCACGAGCAGCGCCACCAGCAGCGCCAGATGGGTGAGGCCGAAACTCACCAGCCAGAAGGTGTCGACGGGCGAGCCCGCCTCCCTGAAGGTATGGATCACATCGCCCTCGATGGTGCCGGTGCCCGTACCGAACGCGACCACCAGGCCGACGACCGCCATCGTGCGGCCCCATGCGCGCGGATCGGCCTCCAGGGCCCGCGCCGCCAGGAGCGTCTCGGGGGAACGGGCCCGGCGGCCGGCGAGGCGGGCGGAGACCAGCACCAGCCGGCCGGCCCCCGCCATCACGCCGGCGACCGTGATGATCCCGCCCGCGTAGAACAGCGGCAGCCCGACCTTGTCGACGGACCCGGCGGACGTGCCCGCGACCATCAGCAGCACGCCGGCGGCGAGCGGCACCAGCGCGTACCGGGACGGCCGGGGGCGCGGCGCGCGCCGGGCGACGCGCAGCGGGGAGGCGACGACATGGCGCGACACCCGGAGGCCGACCACCGCGGCGGCGGCCGCCACCAGCACGACGGCGGCGGGCAGGACCCAGAGCGGTATCGCGTACCGTTCCGTGTCCTTCACGCCGAGCAGGGCCATCGCCGCCCGCTGCGCGGGCACGTACAGGACGCACGCGGCGACCGCGCCGGCCGCGCCGACCCGGACGGCCTCGACCACGCCGAGCAGCCGGACGTCCCGGGGCGTGGCACCGGCGAGCCGCAGCGCCGCCAGCCGCCGTTCCCGGGTGGCCTGCGCGACGCGGCCAGCCTGGTGCAGCAGCGCCAGCGGCGGGACGACGAGCAGCGCCAGCGCCAGCGCGGTGCCCGGCCGCAACCCCGACTCGGTGACCAGGCCGGCCCACCGGGACGAGGTGGTGCCCCGGATCAGCAGCACGTTCACCGCGGCGAGCAGGAAGAGGGCGGCCATGGCCGCGGCGGCGGTCAGCAGCCGGCGGCGCCGCCGGTCGGCCCGGGAGGAACCGCGCGCCAGCATCCCGGCGACGGCGGGCAGGACCCGTCCCCCGCCGCTCACCGGCGCACCGCCGGCGCCTCGCCCGCGACACCGTCGCGGATCACGATCTCGCGGTCGGCGAACGCGGCGATCCGGTTGTCGTGGGTGACCAGGACCACGGTCGTGCCGTGCTCCCGGGCGGTCGACAGCAGCAGCCCGAGCACCTCCTCCCCGGCGACGCTGTCCAGCGCGCCGGTGGGCTCGTCGGCGAAGACGACCTTGGGCCCGGTGGCCAGCGCCCTGGCCAGCGCGACCCGCTGCGCCTGGCCGCCGGACAGGTCGCCCGGCCGCAGCTTCGCGCAGTCGCCCGCGCCCACGCGGCCGAGCCATTCCGACGCGGTGGCGGCGGCCTCGGCGCGGCCGAGGCCGCCGAACATGAGCGCGACGGCGACGTTCTCGGCGGCGGTCAGCTCCGGGACCAGCCCGCCGAACTGGAAGACGATGCCGAACGACTCGCGGCGCAGCCGGGTCCGGGCCTCCTCGTCCAGCTCGTCGAGGCGCGTCCCGCCGTACCGGATCTCGCCGGTGTCGGGGACGAGGATGCCCGCGAGGCAGTGCAGCAGCGTGCTCTTGCCCGAGCCGCTGGGGCCGGACAGGGCCACCACCTCGCCGGCGTCGATCTCCAGGGACGCACCGCGCAGCGCCCGGGTGCGGCCGAACGTCTTGCCGACCGCGCTCGCTTGCAGCAGGGGACTCATCGGTCGTTCTCCTCGGTCGGGCCGGACAGGCGGCGGATGGCCAGTTCCATCCACCGCAGGTCGGCGTCCAGGTGGAGCAGTGCGTACTCGGCGGCCAGGACCTCGGCGGCGGGCGCCCCCGAGGCCGTCTTGGCACGGGTCAGCTCCCGCATCCGTTCCAGGTGGGCCGCGCGCTGGCGCTCCAGGCCGGCGCGCGGGTCGTCGCCGACGGCCAGGGTCATGAGCGCCCGCGCGAACAGCGCGCCCGTGACGAACGGCGCGGGCGGCTCGGTCTCGGCGAGCCAGGCGCGCATCCGCCCGGCGCCCTCCGGGGTCAGCTCGTACGCCGTGCGCTCGGGGCCGCTCTCCCGGTCCACCCCGGCGACGGTCACGTACCCGTCGCGCTCCAGCCGCTGCAGCGTCGAGTAGACCTGCCCGTACGGCAGCGGCTTGGCGCCGGGCAGCCGCTCGTCGTGCTCCCGCTTGAGCTCGTACCCGTGCTTGGGCCGCTCGGCGAGCAGGGCCAGCAGGATCTGCGGTGTGGACATGGCGCGGACTATACACTCAGTGTATGTACTGAGTGAATAGCCGACCGGCCGACCTCAGATCGGGCCCGGCGTCTCCGCGAGGGCGGCCAGGTCCGCGAGGGCCTCGCTGACCTGAACCGGGTCCGGGGCGGGCGGCAGCACCGCGCGGACGCGGGCGATGCGCTGGCCGGGCGACCGGCCGGGAGTGACGGACAGCAGGCCCGGATCGAGATCGACCGTGATGCGGCCGCTGCCAGGGAGGGTGCGCCGGATGTACGGTTCCAGGCCTGTCTCCCCGGCGGCGGCCCGGTCCCAGCCGCGGCGGGCGAGACCCAGGACCGCGCCGGGCGGGACCGTCACGCCCTCGAAGCGCTCCAGGCGCCCGCTCCCGCGCTCGGCGGCGGTCAGCGCGTGAACGGGCCTGCCGAGCTGCGGGAACGGCTGGAGGATCTCGTAGTCGGCGAACGTCCGCGTCCACTCCGCGACCTCGTCCCCGAGCAGGACCGGATGCGCGATCCGGACCCGCGCGTCCGGCGGGAGGGCGAACGCGTCGTCGGCGATGTCGGCGAGGGTGCCGTCCTCGGCGATCCGGAACGAGGTCGCGCCGCTCGTCCACACGAGGCGGCGGGCGATGTGCCGGACCAGCGGATGGCAGGCGAGGTGCTCGCGGAACTCCGGCGCCGTCCAGCGGCGGCCGTCCAGCATCGCCGCCTCCAGCCGCGCGAGCTGGGCGGCGGCGACGGCCCGCACGTCCTTCTTCAGATCGGCGAACCGCCGGTACGCGGCGGCGGCGCGGTCACGGTCGTCGCGCGCGCCCGGCCTGGGCAGGTCCTTGCGGGGCGTGCCGTCCTCGTCGGCCACCCGGGGCCTGAGGAACTCGTCGAAGCCGACGGTGAAGCGGCGCGGCCCGTAGTCGAGCGTCAGGCCGCCCGCCGCGTCCAGGCCGAAGTCCGGTACGAGCCGGTCGGCCAGCTGCTCGGGGGTGAGCTCCAGGCCGGCGGCGACCCGCCCGATCAGTTCCCGCGCCCGTTCACGGATCTTCCGGTACTGGGTGCGCTCCGCGATGCCGTGCAGGTGCGCCAGGGCGAGTTCGGTGCCGATCGACGCCAGAACGTCCAGCGCGGCAGCCGCCCGCGCGTGCGCGGCAGCGCGCGACCAGGCCCCGACGAGCGGGGACAGCCGCCGTACCGCCGCGTCGTCGCCCGTCCAGCCGAGCTGGGTCAGCGACCAGGCGGCCGCGGCCGGCGTCCCGTCCGCCAGCCACCGCTCGAACACCGCCAGGCCGAAGCGGGCCAGCGACTCCGGATCGCAGCTCTCCACGACCGGGTCCACGCCCGCGTACCGCTCCCCCGGGCTGGACATCGCCATCATGGTCAGCAGGTGGCCGACGGCCGCGGCGGGCAGGGCCCGGTCACGGCCGCGCAGCAGCACCTGCGGGAGCAGGTGCGGGGTCAGCGGGTCCACGGGGGCCGGCATCTTGGCGGGGAGCACGTCCACCGGATCCACGGCCAGCGGCTCCCCGACCGGCTCCAGGCCCGGGACGGTGGCGGGCGCCGCCGCCGGTACGGCCCGCGCCCACGGCGGATCGGCCAGGATCCGGGGCAGCTCGTCCGGCGCGGCCTCCGGGACGAGCGCCCGCGCCTCCTCCTCGATCGCCCGCCGCGCCTCCGCCGGGAGGGGCTCGGCCGCCAGGGCGGGACGGGCCCGTACGTGCACGGCCAGCAGGCGCGCGTCCTCCGCGGACCCCGACTCCGCCAGCAGGCGCAGCGCCCGCCGGGGGAAGCGGCCCATCGCCGCCGTGAGGGCGCGGAGGCCGCCCTCCCGCTCCCGGCGTTCGAGCAGGTGGCCGAACGCCTCGTCGCCGGGGAGCAGGGCGAGGACGTCCAGGGCGGCCTCGCCCCCGCTCTCCGCCACGAACGGCGCGATCGCCGCGCCGGCGCCGTCCACGAGCGTGGCGATGACGTCGAGGCGGGCCGGCCAGTCGTCCTGGAACCGGACGAGGCCGAGATGCTCGGCGGACAGCGCGCACGGCAGCATCCACCCGTACTCGAACTCCCGAGACGACGGCGCCTCCGAGCACACCTCCGCCGCCCAGTCGCGCCGCGTCGGGACCAGGTACGACGCCACCAGCCGCTGCCGGTCGGTACGGCGGGCGCCCGCCAGCGCCTCCTCGGCCGCCGCGTACTCCTCCTCGCCCGCGGCGGCCAGCATGATCCGGAGCCGGCGGCCCGCCGCGTGCGCAATCCCCGCCATCGGCCAGGGCCAGGGGTCGTTCCGTCCCGTGATCCACGCGGGCCGCCGCACGCCGTGGCCGGCGGCCCAGCGGACCGCCAGCTCGCTCATCTCCGCGAACACGCGGGCGGCGAACCCGAGCCCGTGCCCGGCGGTCCAGGCGTCGAACAGCGCGCACGCGTCCTTCTCGCCGAGGACGCCGTGGGAGAGCTCGGGAAGGGCGGTGGCGCCCACCACCGCGGCGCCGAGCGGGTCGGCCTCGCCGTCCAGGAAGCGGCGGCCCGCGTCCGCGAGGGCCGGATCGCTCTCGGCGGCGGCGAAGGCGAGCTCGCACAGCGGCCGCCCGTCCTCGATCCGCGCCGCCATCGCCGCGGCCGCCGCGGGCTTGATCTTGGGGCGGGGCAGCGGAGCGCCGCCGCGGCGCGGATGCAGGCGGCGCCGCCAGGAGGCGGGGAGTAGCGGCGCGTTCTCGTCGTCGGGGAGGCGATCTTCCATGGCGCCCCACCGTAGGGCAGCCCTGGGACGCTAGGCGTCCTTCCATTCGTCGCCCTCGTACTCCACCAGGCGCGGGTGGACGAGCGTGTTCACCTCGACGTCGCGGTGGCGCAGATCCTTGCCGAAGACGGCGGCCGAACGCAGCACGTCGGCGTCCAGGAAGCGCAGCCCGCCCGGGAGCGCGCCGGGCAGCTCCAGCTTCGGCGGCTCCGGGGTCGGCGTGGCGAGCACGTACCCCCAGTCGCCGAAGCTCGGCACGTCCACGTGGTACGGGACGGTCGCCAGCCCCGCCGCGCCGATCGTCTTCTCGATGCACCAGAACGACTTGGGAGCGAAGTAGGGCGAGCCGGACTGCACGACCATCCGGCCGCCCGGCTTGAGCGCCTGCTTGACCAGCCCGTAGAACTCGACCGAGTACAGCTTCGCGGTGGCGACGTCGTCCGGGTCCGGCATGTCCACGATGACCGAGTCGAAGCGCCGGTCGAGGGAGCGCAGCCAGGAGAAGGCGTCGGCGGTGACCGTCCGGACGCGGGGGTCCTCGAACGCGCGCCCGTTGAGGTCGGCGATCTCCCGGTACGTCCGCGCCAGCTTGATCATCTCCGGGTCCAGCTCGACCAGCGTCGCGCTCCGCACGTCCCGGTAGCGCAGCACCTCGCGCAGCGCCAGCCCGTCGCCGCCGCCGAGGATCAGCACGTCGCCGCGCGCCCCCGCCATCGCCGGATGGACGAGCGACTCGTGGTAGCGATACTCGTCCACCGACGAGAACTGGAGGTCCCCGTTCAGGAAGAGGCGCAGGTCGGGACGGCCGGACAGCGCGACCTTCCGGGTGACGACGATCTCCTGGTACGGGGTGCGCTCGGTCAGCGCGATCGGGTCCCGGTAGAGGACCTGGCGGGCCGAGAACTCGAAGCGGTCGGCCAGCGCGTACGTGCCCCCGAGCACGGCCAGCACCGCCGCCATGCCGGCCCACAGCCCGATCCGCGCGCCGCGGCCGATCTGCCGCCGGAACAGCCACAGCACCACCGCGATGCCGGCGACGGCGTTCACCGCGCCGACCAGCAGCGCGCCCTTGATGTGCCCGAACAGCGGCAGCAGGAAGAACGGGAACGCCAGCCCGCCGATCAGCCCGCCCACGTAGTCGGCGGCGAACAGGTCGGCGACCGCGCTGCCCGCGTCCTGCCGCCGGATCCGCTGCAGCAGCGTCATCAGCAGCGGGATCTCCGCCCCGATCAGCGCGCCGACGCCGAACGCCACGACGACCAGCGCCGGGACGTACAGGTCGAGCCAGGCGAACGCCGCGTACAGCGCCAGCACCGACAGCCCGCCCAGCAGCGCCAGCGCGCCCTCCACGATCGCGAACGCGGCGACCGGGTGCCGCTGCAGCGGCTTGGCGGCCAGCGAGCCGACGCCCATCGCGAAGACCATGACCGACAGCACGATCGACGCCTGGGTGACGGAGTTGCCCATCAGGTAGCTGCCGAGCGCGACCAGGGCCAGCTCGTACACCAGGCCGCACGCGGCGCAGGTGAACACCGCCGCCAGCACCAGGGCGCGCGCCGCCCGCGCCGGCAGCCGCAGCGCCCCGGAGGCCGCCACGGCCTCAGAGACCCCTGAGGCCTCAGAAACCTCTGGGGCCTCGTCGGTCTCGGCGACCTCGGGCGCGGCCGTTTCGGTTGTCTCTCGCATAGGGACCTCCCCCCGGTACGGTCCCGAGGCGTCGCTCAGGAGATGGCCGCCGCCACGATCGCGGCGGTGGCCAGGTCGGCCGCGGCCACGACCCAGCAGGACGGGTGCAGCTCGCGCGCGTCGACCACGGTCGCGCCGAGCTTGCCCGGCGTGAGCAGGTCGAGCAGGTAGAACGCGACCGTCATCAGGACCATGCCGATCAGCCCGTACACGACGGTGCTGAGGATCCCGGCCGCCAGGTCGTCCTCGCTCGTGGCGATGGCGGTGGTGACGATCGCCCCGACGCCCAGCAGCTTGGCCGCCAGGATCAGGGCCGCGCCGCGGTTGCGCTCGGCCCAGATCTGCTGCCCCAGCTTCCCGGGCGTGGTCACCTCGACCAGCAGGTAGCCCAGGGCCAGCAGCGCGATCCCGACGGCGCCGTACGCCAGCGTGGCACCGCTGCCCTGAAGGATGTCGTCGATCATGAGCTGGTGCTCCTCCGGTTCCGTACGGCGGCGACGGTGACCCAGACCACGCCGAGCGCGATCAGCGCGATCCCGACGCCCGTGAAGACGTTGCGCGCGGTGAACTTCGACTCGGAGATCCGGTCGCCGGGCGGCGGCGCCACCCGTTCGGCCTGCGCCGGGACCGGCGGGGCCAGGCCCTCCTGGGCCACCAGCATCGGCACCGCGCCGATCTGGTCGGCGAGCCGGGCGATGCCCTGCTCGCCGTCGATGTCGTCGGTGTCGTCGCCGCTGCCGTAGTCCTGGCCCAGCATCTCCTCGAACTGGTACATCGACGTCTCGTCCAGGTCGCCGATGTTGCTCTCGATCGAGGTGGTGCCGGACGTCCACTCCTGGTACTGCGACGAGTAGCTGTAGTCGGCCTCGAGCACCACCCACTTCGGGCAGCGGTCGGGGACCTGGCGCGGGTCGACGCCGACGCCGAGGTTGGAGCCGTACTCGACGCCGGCCTCCTCGAGCTGCTCCAGGCTCCTCTCCATCTCGGCGCGCTCGTACTCCGACATCGTCCCGGAGGGGGTGGGAGTGGGCGCCGGGGACGTGCGGGTGCGCCGCGGCGCGGGCGTCGCGCCCTGGCGCGGGGCGGTCGGGCGGGCCGTGGCGGTGGTGCGCTCGGTGGGCCGGACCGACGGCCGCGCGGAGGGCCGCGTCGAAGGCTGCATGGAAGGCTGCGCGGACGGCTGCGTGGAGGGCTGCACGGCCTCGGGGCGGAACGTGCCGCTGTACGAGGGCGTCACCTTCGGGATCTGCCGGTAGCGGCCGGAGTCGACCACCCAGCCGTAGCAGACGCCCTGCGCCTTGGAGGCGTGCGAGAGCCGTTCGACCAGGCGCCCGGCGTCCCGGGGGCCGAAGACCGGCGCGGTCTCCATCGCCCTGTCGTTGCCGTCGAAGACGCCCTCATCGTACAGGCTCCACAGGACCGGCAGGACGAACACGACGAGGATGACCGCGACCACGCAGCCGCACCCCATCGCGTTGTTCGACTTGTTCTGCTGCTGGGTGCGCTGCGCCGGGGTCGTCCCCTGCTGCTTCTTCTGGCCGCCGCTGTTCTTGTTCTTGCCGCTCTTGTCGTTCTTGCCGCCCTGGCCGCCGCCGGTCACTTGCCCTCCCCGGGTCCGCCGCCGCGGAAGGACGTGGCGCGCCCGCCGCTGCCGCCCCAGCTGCCGCCCACGTACGAGTGGTAGCGGGCGTAGCCGCGCGCCGGCGCGTCCAGCGTGATCTTCGAGCCGCGGCCCTCGGGCAGGATCCCGACCACGGCGTTGTGGTAGCGCAGGAACACCCCGGTCGGGGTGTAGACCCGGTCCTTGGTGCCGTTCCTGTCGACGATGTCCTCGGCGACCGCCAGCGGCGCCTTCGGCGACGAGTACGTTCCGGCCGACACCTTCTTGTAGTGCTTGGCGATGTAGCCGCGCGGCGAGGTCTTGCCGCCGAACAGCGCGATCAGCAGGACGATCGCGCCGAACAGCGCGACCAGTCCCGCCCCGATCATGTGTCCCTTCATGGCGCCGCGGCGCGCGGCGCTCATAGCGTCCTCACCAGACGGCTGCGCGTCATGACGATCTCCCGGGTCTGGGGGTAGGCGTGCCAGGTGTGCCAGCCGGTCCGCCCGGGCCGGCTGGGGTCGGTGGTCAGGGCGAGGGCGGTCACGGCGTGCGGCGAGCCCGGGAACGTTCCGGTCAGCGCGTCCGCGCGCCCGTCCAGCCGCGCGAGCAGCTCGTCCACGGCATGCTCGAAGGCCGCGCCGTCGCCGTGGGCGGCGGTGGTGGCGGTGAAGTCGTACGCCCAGCCCGCGTGGTCCGCGTGGAGGCGGCCGGGCAGCGGCTCGGGGTCGCCGGGCAGGCACGCCACCGTCTCGCTGAACCCGGGTTCGACGATCACCTGGTGGGAGGCGCCGAGCAGGCGCAGTTCCAGCGCGAGGCCGCCGTTCCGCACGGGCAGTACGGCGAGCGCGTCCATCGGGGGCAGGCCGAGCGCGAACGACAGCGCGTCGGCGCGCGTGTCCGCGTAGGGGGTGTCGAGGGGGGCGAGCAAGGGGTCAGCTGCCCGGGTAGATCGTCAGGGTGCCGTTCGGCACGCGCTCGCCGGTGCCGGCCTCCCAGGCGCCGCCGCCGAACCGCTCGAACGACAGGTAGCGGCCGCCGGGGGCCTCGTAGTCGACGTACTCGACCCTGCCCTTGTCACCGGCGCCGGTGGTGCCCTCGCTCGCGTAGTCGGCGGTGCCGTGCTCGTCGCGGCGGTACTCGACGCCGTCCAGCGTGAGCGTCTTGCGGTCGGGGGTCAGGTCGCCCACGTCCTGCTCGGTCCACCAGACGACCTCCAGGTCCGGGTCCTCCTCGACGGAGATCCAGACCTTGGTGCCCTCGATGGTGTCGGCGTCCAGCAGGTGCTCGCTCCAGGTGAAGCCGCCCTCGCGGAGGCGCAGCGAGCCGCGCACGAAGTAGCGGACGCCGAGGTACTCGACCATGTCGCCCGCCTTGATCGTCCGCGGGTCCCCGCCCACCTGGTCCTCGGCGGCGAACGGGTCGCGCGGCGCGGGCGCCGCCGCCTCGGGGGCGGGCCCGGCCGAACGCCGCCGCACCATCAGGACGATGATGACGAGCAAAGCGCACAGGATGAGCGCCAGCAGGACGGCAATCACTCGCCCGTCCACGGGCACCTCCAGTGAAAATACGGAATCCGGGCAACGCGCGGGATCCTACCGACAATGCCTCGAAATGACTATCCGCGTCTCCGACGTCACAGCGGGCGCGGATCCGTCAGAGCCGGGCGGCGCCCTCCTCGACCCGCTCGTCGGTGGCCGTCAGGGCGATCCTGACGTGCCGGCCGCCCGCCGGGCCGTAGAAGTCGCCGGGACCGACGATGATGCCGAGGTCGGCGAGGTGGCCGACGGTGTCCCAGCACGGCTCGTCCCGGGTCGCCCACAGGTAGAGGCCGGCCTCGGAGTGGTCGATCCGGAACCCGTGCTTCTCGAACGCGGGACGCAGGATCTCGCGGCGCCGCGCGTACCGGGCGCGCTGCTCCTCGACATGGGCGTCGTCCTCGAACGCCACCGTCATCGCCGCCTGCACCGGCGCCGGAACGATCATCCCGGCGTGCTTGCGGACCTCCAGCAGCCGCTGCACCAGCACCGGGTCGCCCAGCACGACGCCGGCCCGGTACCCGGCCAGGTTGGACCGCTTGGACAGCGAGTTCACCGCGAGCAGGCCCTCGTGCGAGCCGCCGCACACGTCCGGGTGCAGCACCGAGATCGGCGGGCGCTCCTCGTCCCAGCCGAACTCCAGGTAGCACTCGTCGCTGACCACGGTCACGCCGCGCTCCCGCGCCCAGGCGACGACCTTGCGCAGGTGCTCGGCCGGGAGCACCTTGCCGCTGGGGTTGGACGGCGAGTTCAGCCAGAAGATCTTCGGTACGGCCGGCCCAAGGGCCAGCAGCGAGTCGGCGGCGACCGGGTCGGCGCCCGCCAGCCGCGCGCCCACGTCGTACGTCGGGTACGCCAGCTCGGGGAAGACGACCTTGTCGCCCGGGCCCGCGCCGAGCAGCGTCGGCAGCCAGGCCACCAGCTCCTTGCTGCCGATCACCGGCAGCACCGCGGCCGGGTCGGCGCCCGGCACGCCGAGGCGGCGGCGCATCCAGCCGGCGACGGCCTCGCGCAGCCGCGGCGTCCCGTACGTCTGCGGGTAGCCGGGGGCGTCGGAGGCGGCGGCGAGCGCGGCCCGTACCGGTTCGGGGGTCGGGTCGACGGGCGTGCCCACCGACAGGTCGACCACGCCGCCGGGGTGCCGTGCGGCCCGCTCCCTGTACGGCGTGAGCCGGTCCCACGGGAAGTCCGGCAGCGTCTGCAACTCGCTCTCCTCCTGCAAGAAGTCCTGCGAAAAGCCCTGAGGGCCGCGGTCTCCCGTCTGCGGAGACCACGGCCCTGAGGGTACGCAACCCTGTTCTTCCGGGAACGCTCCCGGTCCTACTCGTCGTGCTCCTGGGGAGGCAGCGCGGCGACGATCGGGTGGTCCTTGTCGATCTTCCCCACCTTGGAGGCACCGCCCGGCGAGCCGAGGTCGTCGAAGAACTCCACGTTGACCTTGTAGAAGTCCTTCCACTGCTCGGGGACGTCGTCCTCGTAGTAGATGGCCTCCACCGGGCAGACCGGCTCGCACGCACCACAGTCGACGCACTCGTCCGGGTGGATGTAGAGCTGGCGCTTCCCTTCGTAGATGCAGTCGACCGGGCATTCCTCAATGCATGCCTTGTCGAGCAGGTCCACGCAGGGCTGCGCGATGACGTAGGTCACGTCAGTGACTCCTCTCGGGTTACCGGCCCCGCCGCACGTCACGGCTCACCGCACGCTCGCTGTGAATAGTATTGCCACCACGGCTCAGACGATTCGACACCGGGGGTCCTCACATGTCCGGCCACTTCGCCGCGCGGCTGGTCGTGTCCATCACGCCCGCGGACGTCGGCCAGCGGATCTCGCTGCGTCGCCGTCTGCCTACGGGAGAGTACAGCGACGTGGTGGGCGTCCTCGAATCGTGGTCGGACGGGCTCCTGCGGGTGCGCCGCCGTACCGACGAAATCGTCGATGTGCCCGAGGCCATCGTGGTCGCGGGCAAGGTCGTCCCCCCGATGCCGCCGCCTCGCCGGCGTCGCCCGCGCGACCAGGACTGACCCGGCGCTACTGGGCGACCGTGGGGCCCTTCTCGCCGAGTTCGGTGTACCTGCCCCCCGGGTCGAGCCGCTGTCCCTGGAAGAGTTCCGTCACCGTCACGAGGGTGAAGCCTCGCTTCTTCAGCCCCGCCAGGATCTCCGGCACGGCCGTGACGGTCGGCTTGTGGATGTCGTGGAACAGGACGACGCCGCCCTTCTCCGGCTCGGACACCCCGGCCCGCACGTTCTTGCGCACGTTCCGGTGCAGCCAGTCCAGGCTGTCGACGCTCCACAGGATCTGCGGCATCCCGACGGCCTTGCCCACCCGCGCGTCCGTGGAGCCGTACGGCGGCCGGAACGACGTCGGCGCCACCCCGGACGCCCGCTTGATCGCCTCCTGCGTCCGCCTCACCTCGGACCGCACCGCGCCGCTGGACAGCCCGGTCATGTCCGCGTGCGACCAACTGTGGTTGGCGACCTCGTGCCCTTCCAGGGGCATCCGCCGCACCACGTCCGGATGCGACCCGACGTTCTGGCCGAGCATGTAGAACGTGGCGCGCGCGCCCGCCTTCCGCAGGTCGTCCAGCACCCGGGCGGTGTACTCCCCGGGCCCGTCGTCGAACGTCAGCGCCAGGCACTTGACCGCCGCGCAGTCCATCCGGCGCGGCGGCAGCGGCTTCGGCACGGCCTTCTTCTTCAGCGCGACCTGCTGCCGCGCCGCCCCGGCCCGGCGCTCGTCCACCTGCCCCGTGCATCCGGCGGCCGCCAGCACGGCCACCGCCAGAGGAATGAGATAAGTACGTATTCGCACCACGCACCCCCGAAACGTGTTGCCTGGCGCGCTACATACCCTCCGTCGCACTAGTCATACACATAGTGATTAGTCCTGACCGCCACATGTCGCCCTCCATGGGGGTTTTGGAGGGCGACATGCGGGCGGACCTAGCGGACGGGCCAGTCCGGAACCTCGGCGGGGAGGTCCTTGCTGACCTTCATGGGGAAGACGGCGTCGCGCTTCTCCAGGAACGAGGTCACGCCCTCGTTCGCGTCCGGGGCACCGCCCATGGCCGCCATCAGGCGGGAGTCGGCGATGTGGGCGTCCCACGGGGACGGCGCCGACAGGCCCGACCAGATGAGGCGGCGGATCGCGGCGACCGACACGGCCGAGGTGTTGTCGGCGATCTCGCGGGCGAGCGCGTACGCGGCGGGCAGCAGCTCGTCCGGCGCGTACAGGCGCGACACCAGGCCGCCGTCCAGGGCCTCCTGGGCACCGAAGACGCGGCCGGTCGCGGCCCACTCCATCGCCTGCGCGACGCCGACCAGGCGCGGCAGGAACCAGCTCGACGCGGCCTCGGTGACGATGCCGCGGCGCGCGAACACGAAGCCGAACTTCGCCTTCTCGCTGGCCAGCCGGACGTCCATGGGCAGCGTCATCGTGACGCCGACCCCGACCGCCGCGCCGTTGAACGCGCCGATGACCGGCTTAAGGCAGCGCGCGATGCGCAGCGCGACCGTGCCGCCGCCGTCGCGCGGGGTACCGTCCTCCAGGACGTCGTCCTCCCCGGCGAACATGTCCTGCGACTGGTCCTTGTCGAACGTGCCGCCGCCACCGCCGAGGTCGGCGCCGGCACAGAAGGCGCGGCCGGCCCCGGTCACGACCACCACGCGCACGTCGTCGTCGGCGTCGACGCGGTCGAAGGCGTCGAGCATCTCCGCCCGCATCGTCCACGTGTACGCGTTCATCCGGTCCGGACGGTTCAGGGTGATCGTGGCGATCCCGTCCCGGACCTCGTACTCGATCTCGCTGTACGGCACTGCGGTCCCTTCTCGCGCCTGCCGGGCCGGTCGCCCGCCGGCCACCGACGTGACCAGAACCGCATTCTAGGAAGTCCGCCCGGCCGCAGCGCACCCCAGGGCCGCTCGGAGGGCCGCGGGAGAGCGGCGGCGCGAAGGGGCGTTCAGGAGTGGGCCGAGGGGAACAGGGCGAGGAGGACGTCGCGGTGCCAGTCGGGCGCGGGGGCGCGGGACGCGGGCGGGGCGGGGACCAGGTCGCCGTCCTCGGCGGGCAGGGCGATCGTCACCTCGGGGGCGAGGTCGAGTTCGGCCGGGACGGGTGCCGCCGGGTCCAGGGCCGCCAGGCGCTGGGCCAGGAGGCCCAGGACGCGGGCCCAGCCCTGGCCGAGGTACGGCGGGAGGCCCGACACGCGCAGCTCCGGGCGGCCTCGGGCGGCCAGGCCGCGGGTGCGCAGCTCCAGGCCGTCCGCCAGTTCCGCGCCGATGATCCTTATCTCGGCACCCGTGCCGCCCCGCTCGCCCATGTCCTGACCGTACGGGACAGGACGGCGGCAGGAAGCCGGTCAACGGCGCTCGTGAAACTGATCACCCTACGCCGTCCGGCATCGGCAACGCCGCTACATCCTCATGACCTATCGGATAAATTACGACGGTGAATTGGGCCGTCGCGACGTACGACTCCGCTTTCGGGTACGTCTCCGCACATGGCGCGCCCCTGGTCGATCTGCTCGACCCGCAGCCCGGCGAGCGGATCATCGACCTCGGGTGCGGCACCGGCACGTTCGCCGCGGAGATCGCCGAGCGCGGCGCGGAGGTCCTCGGCATCGACGGCTCGGCGGAGATGGTCGCCCAGGCGGGCCGGCTGCACCCCGGGCTGTCGTTCACGGTCGGGGACGCGCACGACTTCACCACGACCGAGCCGTTCGACGCGGTCGCGTCCAACGCCGCCCTGCACTGGATGGTCCGCGACCCGGACGCCGTGATCGCCCGGGTGCACGCGGCGCTGCGGCCCGGCGGCCGGTTCGTCGGCGAGCTCGGCGGCGCCGGCAACTGCGCCGAGCTGATCGTCGCGATGCAGACCGCGTGGCGGGTGTTCGGGCTCGGCGAGCCCGAACTGCCCTGGTACTTCCCCACCCCCGCCGAGTACGCGCGGCGCCTGGAGGACGGCGGGTTCACGATCCGGCTGCTGGAGCACGCCGACCGCCCGTCCCGGATGACCGAGGGCCCCAACGGCGCCGCCGACTGGGTGCGCGTGTACGCGCCGCGCGCGCTGGCCGACGTGCCGCCGGAGCTGGTCGAGCCGCTGCTGCACCGCATCAACGACCTGGCCGCGCCGGCGCTGCGCCGCGAGTCGGGCTGGGTCGCCGACTACGTCCGGCTCCGCTTCGCCGCCGTCCGCAAGGCCGACAGCAGCGCCCCGATGCCCGAGGGCCCGCCGTTCACCGGTCTCTGATCTCGGCGGCACGGCCGGGTTCCTCCTGGGTTCGGGGCGGTCGCGAACGTAGGGTTGGAACATGCTGCGCCTGCGCGATCATCGGACCGGACAGGAGCTGGAGATCCCGCCGTACGGGCTGCGGGTACACGTGCACGAGGGGAGCGAGCGCGCGCTCGTGACCGCCGACCTGCTCCGGCGGGTCGCCGAGCGGTCCCGCCGCCGCGTCCTCCTCACCCGCTCCGCACGGGTCCGCCCGCACGCCGACTTCGCCGAGCTCAGCCTGCCCGAGGTGGAGATCGCGGACCCGGAGGGGCCGCCGGACGGCACGCTGTGGATCGGTTCGGCGGAGGTGCCCGGCCGCCGCTGCCTGGTCGTCCCGCCGGAGCGGTACGAGTGGGACAAGCTCGTGGAGAGCGCCAGCGTGGACCCGCTGTGCGTCCGGCTGGCGATCCTCCGCGAGCGCTACTCGGAGCCCGACGTGATGGACGGCGACCTCGTCGTCGGCGCGGGCCGCGACCTGGCGCACTGGCGGGACTCGGTGGCCGAGTGGGCGACGCAGCCGGGCCGGCCGATGGACCGCGCGTACGCGGCCGAGGCCGAGGCGGCGCTGTGGGACGACCTGGACAGCCCCACCGCGCTCGCCGTCCTCGACGAGCTCACCGCCGACCCGACCGTCGAGCCGGGCGCCAAGCTGGAGACCGTGATCCACCTGGACCTGATCCTGGGCCTGGACCTGGTCGCCGGCATCGGCCGCGCCTGACCGCCCGCCGGCGTCAGCCGTCCTGGACTGTGACCAGCGCCCCCTCGGCGACAAGGTCGGCGACGGACCGTTCGAAGAGGTAGGCGGTGCCGCCGCCGGGCTGGTCGAACCACGGCACCGCGACCCCGGTCAGCGCGCGCAGCGGCCGCTGGAGGCGGAACGCCTGGTACGGGCGGCCGGCCCAGTCGGGCGGCAGCGACCGTTCGGTGAACGGCGTCCGCACCGCGTAGGTGAGGTTGCCGCCGTCGCCCCCGTACCGGTCGACGGTCGTCCCGGCCGGCACCTCGATGATCTTCCGGTCGCGGAACAGCGTCAGCGGCGGCTCGCCCGCCAGCGGCGTGATCGGCCGTTCCGGCGGCGGGCCGTCGAGCAGCACCGAGCCCAGCAGGTGGGCCGCCGCCCGCCGCTCGGCGGGGAACACCGACTCGTGGTCGCGGCGGCCGCGCTCCCCGGCCTGGAAGACCGTCCAGCGCCCGTCCTCGGGCAGCAGGCACCAGGCGCCCTCGGCGACCTCCCCGATGCGGTACGCCGACGCCGGGACGCCGAGGTCGCGCAGCCGCTTCTCCAGGTCGTCCGTCGCCGCGGCGGCCGGCGGCTCGGCAGCGGGCGCGGGTACGGGGTCGGGGTCGGGGTCGATCCGCTGGACGACCGTCGCGGCGGGCGCGGGCGCGGGTTCGGGGTCGATCCGCTGGACGACCGTGGCGGGGGCCGGGGGCGGCCCGGCGGCGTCCAGCCGGCGCTTGATCCACTCGCGTCCGGCGTGCTCGGGGAAGCGCTCCACCTCCAGCCGGAGGTCGTGGACGGACGGCGCGGAGTTCCAGGCGGGCTCCTCGTCGTTGGTGAACTTCGCCTGGACGCGTACCGTCCCCTCCTCGAACGTCACCCGGTAGTCGATCCGCCCCCAGGTGCTCCGCTGGAACCCGTACGTACCGGCGCGGAGCCGGTCGAACAGCGCGTCCGCCGCCGGGGGCAGCGCCCAGGTCAGCATCGTCCGGTCGGCGAGCTGCACCATGGCGGGCGGGTGCTCCACATGGTCCCCGGCCGCCTGGTAGTAGCCGAACACCTGGTCCCACAGGGCGGGGGCCTGGTCGCCGACCAGGACGCCCAGCTCGTTCGACAGCAGCTCGATCTGCTCCACCGGGTTGAGCACCTCGCCCGGCGCGGCGCGCGGGTAGGACGGCTCGCGGCCCTCCAGCCGGGCCTGGAGCCAGCCCGGCAGGTCGGCGCCGTCGCGCGGCATCACGATCTGGTCGCGCCGCCAGCAGTCCACGGGGATGGGCGGGTCCCAGTTCGGGTCGTGGTCGTAGTTGAAGATCGGGCGGATCGGCGCGCCCGGCTCCAGCATGAAGCGCGCCGAGAACCAGGTCCCCCGCTCGGGCACGTAGTGCGCGCGGCGCAGCTCCAGCAGCAGGTCGGTCAGCTCGGACGGCATCTCCTCCGGCCGCACCGTCCCGCCGTCCTCGGTGAGCACGGTCACCGCCATGTCGTTCACCGCGACGGTCGCGACGCAGTGCACGTCGATCCGGCGGCTCCCGGGCGGCGCCATGCCCGCCAGGAAGTCGATGACCCGCCGCTGGACCTCGGCGATGCGCTCCTTCTGCCCGCTCACGAACCCGTCCCCCACTCCGATCAACGCGATGCCCGGCAGGCTACCGATTGATCCTGTTTAGGGCACGGAAACCTGTTTGCCGCCGCGCCGCCCGCTGCGCCACGCTCGGAGGATGCGCATGGAGGAACTGCTCGACCTGGAGGAACGCGGGCGGCTGCCGGAGTTCGTGCTGTTCTGGGGCGGCAAGAAGGAGAAGGGCCGGCTCAGCCAGTGGTACCCGTCGCCGTTCACGCTCGACGGCGTCGAGTACCCGACGGCCGAGCACTACATGATGGCCGAGAAGGCGCGGCTCTTCGGCGACACGGCCGCCGCCGAGAAGATCCTCGCCGACCCCGACCCGGGGCGCGCCAAGGCCCTCGGCCGCCGCGTGAAGGGCTTCGACGAGGACGCCTGGACGGCCGCGCGGTACGGCATCGTCGTGCGCGGCAGCATCGCCAAGTTCGACTCCGACGACCGGCTGCGGAACTACCTGTACTCCACGACCGGCAAGGTGCTCGTCGAGGCCAGCCCGCTCGACCGGGTCTGGGGCATCGGGCTCGACGAGCACCGGCCGGAGGCGCTGCAGCCGTCGCGGTGGCGCGGCCTCAACCTCCTGGGATTCGCCCTGATGGACGCCCGGGACGCGCTCAGCGCCTGAGCAGGGCGGCCGCCTCGCCGACCAGCTCGATCTGGCGCAGGCCGTCCGCCGGGAACGGCATCGCGATCACGCGGTGGGCGCCCGCCTCCGCCAGCTCCGCGAACCGTTCCGCCGCCCGCTCCGGCGTGCCGGTGACCAGCGCGCCGCGGGCCTCGTCCTCGGTCATGCCGTACTCGGTGAGGCCGCGCACCTGCGCGTCGATCCGTTCCGCCGGGACGTCGCCGAGCCCGACGCTCACGCTGACCGTCAGGCGGGGCGCGGGCCGGCCGTACTCGGCCGCGAGCGCCGCCAGCTTCTCCGCTGCGGGCGCGATCCGCGCCGGGTCGGAGAACGCCGGGTACCACTCGTCCCCGAACCGCGCGGCCCGGCGCATCGCCGCCGGGCCGCCGCCGATCAGCACCGGCGGCATCGGCGCGCCCGGCGACAGCGCGACCTCGCCGTCCCCCAGGTCCACGGCCTCGCCCCTCACCAGGCCGGGGAGGACCGCCAGCGCCGCGTCCGTCCGCGCGCCGCGCTCCGCGTACGGGACGCCCGCCGCGCGCCAGCCCGCGTCGCCGTGCACGGCGCCGCCCGTACCGACGCCCAGCAGGACCCGGCCGCCCGAGAGGTGCTGGAGGCTGGCGATCTGCTTGGCGGCCCACGCGACCGGGCGCAGCGCCAGGACCATCACGCCGAACCCGATCCGCACCCGCTCGGTGACGGCGGCGGCGGCCGCCAGCCGCAGCGTGCTGTCCAGGAACGGCCGGTCCTTGGCGATCAGGTGGTCGCCCACCCACACCGACTCCAGCCCGGCGTCCTCGGCGCGCCTGGCGTGCTCGGCCACCCCCGCCGCCTGCTCCAGGCCCGCCGACGGGAGGTTCACCCCGACGTTCATCGGACGGCCTCCAGCAGGGTCTTGCCGACGGTCGCGCGCGATTCGATGGCCCGGTGCGCGTCGGCGGCCCGCTCCAGCGGGAACCGCTGCCCGATCACCGGGCGCAGCCGTCCCGCGGCGGCCTCCTCCAAGGCGCTCTCCGTGCACGAGCGCATCAGCGCGGGATCGGGCTTCGGCTGCACGAGGATGACGCCGCGTTCGGCGGCCCGCTCCTCCGGGACGCCCGCCCACTCGCCGCTCGCCAGCCCGTAGCTGACCATCCGGCCGCCCTTGCCGAGCAGCCCGAACGCGGCGCGCCCGATGTCACCGCCGACACCGTCGAACACCACGTCGACGCCGCGTACGGCATCGGCCCACCCCGGCCGCCCGTAGTCGACCGCCTCGTCGGCGCCCAGCTCCCGCGCCAGCTCCAGCTTCCGCCCGCTCCCGGCCGCCGCGACGACCGTCGCCCCCGCCGCCTTCGCCAGCTGCACCAGCAGCGTGCCGACCCCGCCGGCCGCCGCCTCCACCAGGACCCGCTCGCCCGGGGCCGGCGCCGCCGCCCGCAGCATCATCGTCGCGGTACGGCCATCGGCCAGCAGCGCGACCGCGGCGTCCAGCTCCAGGCCGTCCGGAACGGCGAACAGGCCGGCCGCGTCGACCACGGCACGTTCGGCATAACCGCCGGAACCGCCCATGCCGCTGACGACCCGCCTCCCGACCAGGCCCGGATCCGCGCCCTCGCCGACCGCCGCGACCACGCCGCCGACCCCGTTCCCCGGGATCACCGGCAGCTCCGGCCTGAACGGCGACGGCGCGCCCGACCGGAACTGCGTCTCCACGAACGTGATGTTCGCGTACGCCACGTCCACCAGGACCTGCCCCGGACCCGGAACCGGATCCGGGGCCTCACCCGCGACGAGCACCTCCGGCCCGCCGAACTCCTTCAACCACACCGCTCTCATGAGGCAAGCCTGCAACCTCGACCTGACTTGAGGTCAACCCGCTACCCTCACGATCATGACGATCGCCCGGTCCCTGCTGCTCTTCGCCCTGGCCGCCCTCGCCGAGATCGGCGGCGCCTGGCTGGTCTGGCAGGGCGTCCGCGAGCACCGCGGCCTCGCCTGGACGGGCACCGGTGTGATCGCCCTCGGCGCCTACGGCTTCGTCGCCACCCTCCAGCCCGACGCGAACTTCGGCCGCATCCTCGCCGCGTACGGCGGCGTCTTCGTCGCCGGCTCCCTCGTCTGGGGCATGGCCCTCGACGGCTTCCGGCCCGACCGGTACGACATCATCGGCGCCCTGATCTGCCTCGCCGGAGTCGCCGTGATCATGTACGCCCCGCGCTCCTGACCGCTACTTCGGCAGCATCGCCACGATCTCCGGCTTCAGCAGGTCGCGCACCTTCGCGTACGGCGCCGTCAGCCGGTCGTACATGCAGGTGCTCCCGCCGGACGACCAGTTGATCTCGAACTGGTCGGGCGCGAAGAACGCCGTCGCCGTCGCCGGCCACGGGCCCGCCTCGTCCTGCCGCGGGAAGAAGTCCTTACGCTCCGGGCCGCCGGACACGCAGCCCCGCTCACCCCACATCACCTGCCCCCACGGCCTGCGCCCCGTATCGGACTCGCTCTTCAACCGCCCCCACAGCGCCGTCAGCCCGCTCGCCGTCAGCGTCCCCGGCTTGAACACGTCGTCCGCCTTCAGCGCCCGCCCGGTCTTCAGGTCCACCGTGACCGCCCACCCCGGCATCTCACCGTCGGCGGGCGCGCAGTACCGCGCGCTCGTCTTGTAGACCGCGGAGACCAGCGACGGCCCGCGCAACCCCATCCGCGTGGTCGT
This sequence comes from Spirillospora sp. NPDC029432, assembly GCF_040703975.1. Classification (NCBI taxonomy): domain Bacteria; kingdom Bacillati; phylum Actinomycetota; class Actinomycetes; order Streptosporangiales; family Thermomonosporaceae; genus Spirillospora; species Spirillospora sp. NPDC029432. Next base: position 185,347 of record NZ_JBEZWH010000002.1, on the reverse strand, counting down.
GCTCAGCCGCGCGTCCTGGGTGCAGGCAGCCCCCGCTCGGGTGGACGACCTGCGGAGATAGTTCAGGTTCCAGTCCAGCGGTTCGCGCAGTGCCTTGTTGACGCGCTCCTGCATCGCCGCGTCCCGGAGCCCGGTGATCCGCGCGTATTGCGCATTCTGCACCACCAGCCGCGCATCGGTGAACGTCTGGTTGTAAACGGCCACCGTCGCCGCCACCGGCCGCGCGGGCGGCGCGGCCACCCCGTCGTCCGCGGCCGTGTAGGCGACGACCCCGCCCGTACCCGCCACGACGGCCGTACCGGCCACGACCAGCGCCGCCTTACCGCCGACCGTCGCGAACACGCCCGTACTGCTCGCGGCCACACCCCCGCCGACAGCGCTGCTACCCGCCGCGCCCGTACCGGCAGCGGCCCCCGCCACACCCGTCCCCGCACCGGCCGCACCGGTGGCCGCCGCGGTACCCACGGCGACCGGCGCGGCCGAACCGATCCCGGCCGCCACCAGCGGGAACAACGCAGCCAGCGCGACGGCCGTACCCGCCAGTGCCCGGACACCCCGCTGCTCCCAGTCGACCCCGTACGCCGCGGCCGCCGCCCGTTCCAGCTCCTCCACGAACGCCGCGGCCCCCGCCGGACGCTCGCCCGGCTCCTTCGCCATCCCCCGGCCGACGAACTCCCGCAACGCCTCCGGCAACTCGTCCACCGGGACATCCGCGTTCAGATGCTTCGCCATCAGCTCGGGCCCCGACCCCGTGAACGGCCGCCGCCCGGTGACGCACTCGTAGAAGACGCAGGTGGCCGCGTACACGTCCGCCGCCGGAGTCGCGGGCTCCCCGCGCCACTGCTCCGGCGGCATGTACGCGGGCGTGCCCGAACGCCCGTCCGCCCCCTGCGGAACCGCGATCCCGAAGTCGATGAGCTTGCTCAACCCGTCGGCCTGCACCACCACGTTCGCGGGCTTGTAGTCCCGGTGCACGACCCCCACGGCATGCGCCGCCGCCAGCCCCTGCAGCGACCCCTTCAGCACCGTCAGCGACGCCTCGGCCCCCAGCGCCCCGTGCTCCGACAGCACCCGCTTCAGCGGTACGCCGTTCACCGCCTCCATGACGATCGCGGCCCCGTGCTCGCTCTCCACCAGCCGGTAGAGCCGCGCCACATGCGGATCCCGCACCCGCCCCAGCAGCACCGCCTCATGCCGCAGCCGCTCCAGCTCGGCCCCGGCGCCGCGTACCAGGTACTTGATCGCCACCGGGGTCCCGGCCGTCGCGTGCCGGGCCAGCACCACCCGTCCCTGGGCCCCGGCCCCCAGCTCCCGAACCTCGTGAAACCCGTCGATCCGCCACTCGTTCACCGCACATCCTCCCACCCCAGATCATGAGGCACGCACGGTGTGATCGCCTCCCGTCACGGAAAGTTCGGGCCCGACGACACGAACCTTTCCGCAACGAAGCTCTTTTCCCGCCCCACACTCCTCTGTAAGCTTTCGCGCGTACTCCGCCCCGTTGTCGAGACTGGACGATCAGGGATGGCGATGCACGCCCGGTTGGTACGTTCCTCCCCCCACGGGCGTTCCTGCGTACGACCCGCGCTGACGCTGACCGCCCTCGCGGTCCTCACCGCGGCCTGCGGCCGGCAGCCGTCCTCAGGCGACTTCGAGCCCAACGGCTCCCTGGCCCGCAACACCCCCGCCACCACCTCCCAGCCCCCGGCCACACCCCCCTCGGCCGTCCCCACCCCCCAGCTCAACCAGACCGTCCTCACCCGCTACCGCGAGTACCAGCGCGTCTACAAGCGGGTGTACGAGACCAACGACCCGTCGGAGCTGGGCACGGTCGCCATGGACCCCCTGCTCACCCAGATCACCCGGGACGTCGAGAAGACCAGGGCCGCGGGCGAGATCTGGCGGTTCACCAACATCTCCAACGCGAAGGTCTACGCCCGCGCCAAGGACGGCCTGACCGTCTACGTCGTCGACTGCCTCCGCACCCTCGCCAGCTACCGCTTCTCCGCCAAGACCGGCAAGCGCATCGGCGGCGGCGAGGGCGGCGCCTACCTCCACCGCACCGCCGTCCGCTACGACGCCGGCACATGGAAGGTCTCCGAGACCGTCCGGGACGACAAATGCTGACCCGCCGTACCACACCCAAGGCGGCCCCCAACGAAGGACCCGCGATGCCCCGACGCCCGCGCCTGGCCCCACTGGCCGCCGCCTCGCTGACAGCCGCCCTCACGGCTCCCTTCCTGGGCGCGCTCCCCGCGAACGCCGCCCCCTGCGGAATCGGCCCCAAGGTCCCCGTCTGTTTTCCCGAGAGCGACGGAGGCCAGAGCGGCGGTGGTGGCGGCGGCGGTTCCAACGGTGGCGGTGGTGGAACCACGATCCCCACTGTGAACGGTGACGAGCAAGGTGGGGGCGGAGTCGAGATCGCTCCCCCCGCAGCGCCCCAACCGGCGACCATCGACCTGGCCGAACGAGCGCGATCCTCAGCGCCCATGCCCGTACCGACCGTGCACACGGCCCCAGACGGCAAGACCTACGTCAAGGTGCGGACAGCGCTCTGGGTCGATGGATTCGACACGGTGCAGACACCACCGGTCTCCGCCGGCGATCAACTTGTACAGGCGACGGCCACCCCCAAGTCCGTCCAGTGGAACCTCGGTGAGACCACGCTGACCTGCAACGGTCCGGGGAACGCGAGTGGAACCGAGTGCAGCCATACGTACAACCGCTCATCGACGCACGCCACAGGTGGCGCCTACCAGATCACCGCAACGATCACCTGGAACGTCACCTATACCTGCGTCGGAGCCGAATGCGACCAAGAGGGCGGAACTCTCGGCGACCTGTCGATGACCTCGGTACCCACGCCACTGGTGGTGGGCGAGATCCAGACCAACACTCGCCAATGAACATGACCGGCCGAACCACTCCCTCTAGGGCCGCTGCCCTGCTCCTCGTCGCGACGCTGCTCACCGGTTGCGGCGGCGACGACGGGCAGAAGAAGACGGCACCTAAGACGCCCGCTGCCAACTCGACCTCTCCACCGCCGACCTTCACCTTTGAAAATCTGAGGGCCGCACTGTTGCCCGCCAAGGAGGTCGGCGCCGATCAGCGAGAGATTCCCGTCGCCCTGGAATCGCTCAAGGAGCGCGGGATCCCCATGTGCTCCCTGTCAAGCATTCAGCTGACAGGAGACCCCGAGACGATGAACCGGCAGTTCACCAACCCGGCCAAGGGCAAGGATGAGGTCAAGTACGCCCAGTCCATCGCCCGTTTCAAGAGTCCGGCCGAGGCCTCCAAGGCCTATGCGAAGGTGCAGCAGAAAGCGCGTTCCTGTCCGGCGAAGCAGAGTGTTCCGCAGAAGCGCATTCGCACCAACTACGTCCTGCTCGCTCACGACGACACTTGGAAAGTGTCCGAGGGCTCGCTCGTAGGATGGACTCATCTGCGAGGCACTGAAAAGCATGTAGAGCCTCCATCGCAGACCAAGTACAACGTCTACCATTTCATGTACGACTATGCGCTGCGCGGCAACATCATCGTCTCCTCGCTGTACTGGGAACGGACCGAGCCCAAGAAGTCGGGCGAGCCGGTCGCGAAGCGGGCGACCGAGGTGCTGACCAAGCAGCTGCGGAAGATCGGGTGAGTTCGGGGAGCTGGCGGCTCCCCGGATACGCGGAGATTCAGGAGCTCGGCGCCGGCGCTCAAGGGCGGGTGGTGCTCGCCCGGCACGAGGTCTCCGGGGCTGTTGTGGCGGTCAAGTACCTGTCGGCAGCCTTCTTGGGCGACACGCGCGCTCGCGAGACGTTCCGCAATGAGGCCGAGCTGCTCAAGAGGGTGAGCAGTCCGCATGTGACACGGCTGATCGACTACCTCGACCTTCCGCAGGGTGCGGCGATCGTCATGGAGGCGGTTCCCGGGCATTCGCTGCGCAAGGTGCTGGACGAGCATGAGCAGGCCCTTATGCCTGAGACGGCGTTGAGCATTCTCAAGGGGTCGCTGCAAGGGCTGGCCGCCGCGCACAGCGTCGGTGTCGTTCACCGGGACTACAAGCCGGCCAATGTGCTGGTTCAGGATGACGGGCAGAGCAAGTTGCTCGACTTCGGCGTGGCAGGGCTGACCGGGCAGGGCGGTGTCGTGGGAACGCCCGCCTATATGGCTCCTGAGCAGTGGCATGGGGCACCCGCTACTCCCGCCACCGACGTATATGCCGCCACCTGCGTCTTCTATGAGTGCGTGACCGGGCACAAGCCGTACGGCGCCACCACGCAGCAGGGATTGCGCGCGCAGCACACAACCGCTCCCATACCACTCGGCGATCTGCCTGAGGCGTTGCGTCCGCTGGTCGTTCAGGGGATGGCCAAAGATCCGGGGCGGCGTCAGTGGAATGTCGCGGCCTTCGTTGAGGCGCTCGAGAACGTGGCCGTGGAGCACTACGGCCCGGACTGGGAGCGGCGTGGTCTGGTCGCTCTCGGCTCGGTCGCCGCGATCGTCGGTGGCGCCGTTCCGCTCGCCGTGTTCGGGTCCGGCGCGCTGTCGCCGGGTGCCGTGATCGGTACGGGCGTCCAGGTGGCCGGGGAGGCCGGGCGCTCTCTCGGGGGCAAGGGGCTCATCGCGAAGTTCGGTGGTGCGAAGGGGGCTGCGTCGGCCGGGGCCGCCACTGCGGCGGCGACGGTCGCGGTGTTCCTCTGGCCTGATGGTCCGGGCGTCGGTGGCACGTCCTCGGCGGAATACCGCGCCTACTTCACCCGTCCGTCCATCGTCCTGGCCAACCGCACCATTCCGGACGGTGACAGCAACGCCAGCCCGCTGATCGGCATCACGCAGACGGTCGCGCCGGCACGGGTGAAGGCGGGGACGAAGGTTCGGTTGGCGATCAAGTGGCACGCTCGTACGCCGTGGGGGCTGCAGTACGTCAGCGCGCAGCGTTTCCAGTGCCGGGGACCGAACTCCGAGCGGGCGGACGACCTGCACAGAGGCTATTCCCTCGACCTGGGTGACGGGATTCAGGGGAAGTCGCCGAAGGTGTGGCTATTTCCGGTTGAGGGCGCCCAGAACTCAGAACTTCCTACGAGTGCCCCTATTGCAGTCAAAGCGACGCACTGGTCCGACAAGGCGGCCAAGTCGTACGATTACAGCAAGTGTGCCTGGGTCTTCGACCAGGATAAGGTGAGTGAGTTCACTGTACCTGCGGCGAACGTGGTCAGGCCGGGAAAATACCAGCTTTCCCCCTATCATCCGATAGGGATCGCAGAAGTTAAGGCGACTATCAACGGGCGTATTTCATCGATAGCTCCTGCATCGGCGGGAGCGCGAGTGGAGGGGACACTTCCCACCCTTGAGGTGCTTGCCTCTTAGAACGTTTGGCTACAATCCGGTCTTCCCGCGGCGCGACCAGCGTGACCTTGAGCGTGTGCCTCATCATTAGGGGGCATGGGGTGTGGCGATCGGTGGAGTGCGCGGATTTTCTACGCGTCTTGGAACGGGTACACGCAGATCGTCGGAGTCGGCATCGAGGGTTCGACCACGCGGTTCGTCCATCCGTTCGCGGCGCCGGTCATGGTGTACGCGCCCGGCAGGGCTCCGGGGTGGGATGCGGCCGCAAATGCCGTCAATGCGGAGATCCGTCCGTTGCTGGACGCGGAGTTGCAGCGGACGTTCATCATGTCCGAATGCCTGCTCGACATCTCCAATTCTCGTTCTGAGGCGGAGGCGGCGCGGAAGGGCGTTCGACCATGGATTGATGTGGTCGTTGGTGAAAGGCTTTATGTCGCGGGGATTCATGCGGTGGCGGCGGCCATTGGGCTGGTTCATGACGCGGTTCGGCATCCGCCGTCACGGTGGTGACGTGGGGCATGGCGCCGGGTGACTCGCACGGGAGGTACGTATGACCGCCTGCGGCATAAATGGCTGGCAGCGGGCGCGGGACGTCGAGCATGCTGTGATCATGCTTGACGGTGCGCAGGTGGAGGCCTTCATCGAGGACGGGTTCGTCCGCATCGGCGGCGCGTTCCCGGCGGAGGTCGCGGCGGCGTGCCGCGAGATCATCTGGCGGGACATCGACGGTGACCCGGACGATCCGGACACCTGGCCGCGGCCCGTGATCGGTCTCCCCGGCTACGCGGACGAGCCGTTCCTGGCGGCGGTGAACGCGCCGCGGCTGCACGCCGCGTTCGATGCCCTGGTGGGCCGCGGGCGGTGGACGCCGCGCGACGACCTGGGCGGTTTCGTCGTCCGGTTCCCGGGTGGCGGGCCGGCCGTCGTGGACGGGTGGCACATCGACGCGAGCTTCCCTGGCGATGATCTGGACGACTACATGAGCTGGCGCGTGAACGTGGCGTCCAGGGACTGCGCGCTGCGCATGTTCTTCCTGTTCTCGGACGTCGGCGAGGACGACGCGCCCACGCGCATCCGGGTCAGGTCCCACGCGGACGCGGCGCGGGTCCTGGAACCGGAGGGCGAGGCCGGTCTGGACGCGCGGGAGCTGGCCGCACGCGCCGACGCCGCGACCGGGCACCGCCCCGTCGCGTACGCCACGGGCAGCGCGGGCGACGTCTACCTGTGCCACCCGTTCCTGGTGCACGCGGGCCAGCCGCACCATGGGACGAGCCCGCGCTTCCTGGGCCAGCCGAAGCTCGAACCGGCCCGGCCGCTCCAGCTCGAGGGCGGGGACTCCTACTCGCCCGTCGAGACCGCGATCCGGAGGGCTCTCGGCCGGACCTCGGCCGTTTGAGCCGGTCCTTCCGGCCACCGGCGTCCTAAGCCAGGTCGGCGAGGCGGCGGGTGAGGAAGGCGCGTTCGGCGCCGTTGGCGGTGAGCGCGATCGCCCGTTCGTACGCGGCCGCCGCCTGGGGTGTACGGCCGAGGCGGCGGAGCAGGTCGGCCTTGACCGCCGGGAGGTAGTGGTACGCGGCGAGCCGCTCGTCCCGTTCCAGGTCCTCGATCTCGGGCAGCGCGGCGGCCGGGCCGTGGACCATCGCGACCGCCACGGAACGGTTGAGCGCGACCACCGGGGACGGCCAGATCCTCAGCAGCTCGTCGTAGAGCACCAGGATCTGCTCCCAGTCCGTGTCGGCGTAGGCGGGCGCGGTCGCGTGCAGGAGGGCGATGGCGGCCTGGAGGGCGAAGCGGCCGGGCGTGCCGGCGCCGCGGAGCGCGCTCACCACCAGGCCGTGCGCCTCGGCGATGGCCTTCCGGTCCCAGGCGGAACGGTCCTGTTCCTCCAGCGGCAGCAGCCGTCCGTCCGCGGCGGTGCGGGTGGCGCGGCGGGCGTGGTCGGCCAGGAGGAGCGCGAGCAGGCCCTTGGCCTCGCGTTCGTCCGGCATGAGGTCGAGGAGCAGCCGGGCGAGGTCCAGGGCGCGTACGGCGATGTCGTCCCTGGTCAGCGCGGGTCCCGCCGGTGCGGTGTGGCCGGTGGTGTAGAGCAGGTGGATCACGGTGAGGACCGCGTCCAGCCGGTCGGGGAGGTCGGCGGCGGACGGCAGCCGGAACGGGACCCCGGCCGCGACGATCTTCTTCTTGGCTCGGGTGATCCGCGCCGCCGCCGTCGGCACGGGGACCAGGAGCGCCTTCGCGATGTCGGCCGTCGGCACGCCGCAGACGAGCCGCAGCGTGAGCGCGATCCGCGCCTCGGCGGCCAGCGCGGGATGGCAGCACAGGAACACCAGCCGCAGCCGGTCGTCGCGCACGACCGGATCGCCCGGCGGGTCCGGTTCCGTTGCGGGTTCCACCAGTAGATGCTGCTTCGACCGGAGTTTCGCCGCTCTGCGCAGGACGTCGAGCGCGTTGTGGCGGGCGGCGGTGGTCAGCCAGGCGCCTGGCCGGTCCGGTACGCCGCCGCGCGTCCAGGCGCCGAGCGCTGCCTCGTAGGCGTCCTGGACGCACTCCTCGGCCAGGTCGAGGTCGCGCGTGACGCGCACCGTCGCGGCGAGCACGCGGGCCCACTCGCGGCGGTGCGCGTCGGCGACCGCCCGCCGGACGGCCGGGGACGGGGGCGAGGTCACTCCGCGAGCAGCGGCCGCACCTCGACGGCCCCGTCCATGATCGGGAGCAGCCGGCCGATCTCGATCGCCTGGTCCAGGTCCGCGGCCTCGACCACGAAGAACCCGGCGATGACCTCCTTGGTCTCCAGGAACGGCCCGTCGGTGACCACGCCGCCCTTGCGGATCGTCCGCGCGGTCGCGCTCGGCTGGAGCCCCTGCTCGTGGACGACCCGCGCGCCCATCGCGGCGATCTTCTCGCCGGCGCTCAGGTTGGCCTCCATGACGTCGGGCGGGATGTCGGCCACTCCCCCGGGCGTCTCCTTCTCGTAGATCAGGATCGCGTACCGCGGCATTCGCGCGCCTTCCCCCTCGATCACCAGTTCCCGGTCTCCGGACCCATCGCACCGTATTGGAGCCCGCCCTCGCGCGCGTAGGTGCCGGCCACGACGCCGCCGCCGTACACCGTGCTCGTGACGAGCCTGAGCCCGGCCGGTACGGTCCCCTCCGCGAACAGCCGCTTGCCGCTCCCGATCAGCACCGGGAAGACCAGCAGATGGAACTCGTCCACCAGATCGTGCGCGATGAGCGTCTGGATCAGGTTCCCGCTGCCGTGCACCTGGATCTCTCCGCCCTCGCCCTCCTTGAGCTTCCGTACCGCCTCGGCGGTATCGCCGGCGAGCAGCGTCGAGTTCCGCCACGAGACGCTCTCCAGCGTCCGCGACGCGACGTACTTGGGCATGCCGTTGAGCTTCGCCCCGATCGGGTCGTCGTCATCGGCCAGCGGCCAGGTCGCGGCGAACTCCTCGTACGTCCTGCGGCCAAGCAGGAGCGCGCCCGCCCTGCCGGTCAGGTCCGCCATCGCCGCGACCACCCGCTCGTCGATGTACGGCACGGCCCAGCCGCCGTGCTCGAACCCGCCGTCGCGGTCCTCGTCCGGACCGCCGGGTGCCTGCACGACCCCGTCCAGCGACATGAACGTGGTCACCATCAATTTCCGCATGCCGTCTCCTTCCCCGTTCCGGCCGGGCGCCGCTTCCGGCGCCCTCACCCACCACGGCGAACGGGACCGCGCGAAATCGACACCGCCTCCGTGCCGTTTTCTCATCCGCTCCGGCAGAGTTGGGCGCCGAGGGTGGTACAGGCCCAGTCTTCCCAGGCGTCCGGCGACCAGCCGCGATCATGGACGAAGATCTGGTAGAGCTGCGGGCTGAGCAGGCCGAACAGCAGGTCGGCGGCCATCTCGGCGGAGACGCCGGGGCGGATGTCGGGCTTTCCGGCCAGCGCTTCGGCCGCGGCGCGGTGGACGGTGTACCGGGGGTCGGGGCCGTCGGGCCACTGCGCGGCGATCTGCGGGTCGGTCGCCGCGGCGGCCGCGATCAGCGGCATGATCGGGGCGACCCGGCCGAGGATCTCGCGGGTACCGCGGACGTGCGCGCGCAGCAGGCCGGCGGCGGTGGGCGCGGCGCACGCGGCGCGGAACCACTCCCGGTCCATGGTGGCCACCGGCTCGGTGTCACCGGCGATGGCCGTGTCGACGACGTCCTTGAACAGCGTCCGCTTGTTGCGGAAGACGAAGTAGATCGTCTGGACGGCCACCCCCGCCCGGTCCGCGACCTCCTGAAGGCTCGTCGCCCCGTACCCCTGCGCGACGAACAGCTCCCGCGCCGCCTCGACGACCTTCTCGCGGGTACGGCGCGCACGTTCGGCCCGCTTGTCGGGCCTCTTGACGGACTCCATGCCTGGAGCCTATATCTAGAGCCAGTCACTAGAGTCCAACTCTAAATACTTGGAGGCACGGATGGCCGACCCGCGAACCACGGACGCCGCGGAACGCGCCCAGGAGGAGGCCGTCCGCCGCGAACTGGAGGACTACTACGGCGCCGGCAGGCCCCCGTGGGACAGCGGCGTGACACCGCCCGAACTGGTCGCCCTCGTCGAGGGCCCCGGCGCCCCGCCGCCCGGCCGCGCGCTCGAACTCGGCTGCGGCACCGGGACCAACGCCACGTACCTGGCCCGGCACGGCTGGGAGGTGACGGCCGTCGACCTCGTCGAGAACGCCGTCCGGCAGGCCCGCGCCAAGGCCGCCGCGGCGGGCGTGCCGGTACGGCTGCTGCACGGGGACGCGACCCGGCTCGACGACCTCGACGCGCCCGGCCCGTACGACCTGTTCTTCGACCTGAGCTGCTTCTGCGGCATCCCGCCGCACCGCCGCGACGCGTACGCCGCCGGCCTCACCCGCCGCGCCGCCCCCGGTGCGCGGCTGCTGATGTTCGGGTACGGCCCCGAGGCGTTCGACGACCCGATCTCCGGCGTCACCGCCGGCGAGCTGCGCGCCAGGTTCGCGGGCTGGGAGCTGGCCGACACCACACCCGGCACGAACCCGGTCCCCACGTTCTGGTTCACCCTGCGCCGCGACGCCGCGCATCGGCCTCACTCGCCCTGCTCGCGCTGACCGCCTCACTCTCGGCGGCGGGGGTCAGGCGAGTTCGACGATCCTTTCGCAGAGGCGGTGGGTCTGCAGGGCGTCGTCGGCGGGGAGGGGTGCGCCGGTGCGGACGGCGTCCAGGAAGGCGAGGGTGATCTGCTCGATGCCGCGCTGGCGGGCGACCGGGGTCCAGTCGCCGCGGCGGTGGAGGGTGGTGCCGTCGCGGTGGTCGACGACGTCGGCGAGGTTGAGGACCTGGCGTTTGGTGTCGCGGCCCATGACCTCGAGGACCTCTTCGGTGGAGCCGTTCGAGCGGTTCATGACGCCGAGCGCGGTGAAGCCGTCGCCGGAGAGCTGCAGGACGATGTGGTGCAGGTCGCCGTCGATGACGCGGGTGCGGACGTCGATGTGCTCGATCGGGCCGGGGGCCAGGAAGCGCAGGGTGTCGGCGACGTGGATGAAGTCGTCGAAGACGACCGCGCGGGGCGCGGCGGGGAGGCCGGTGCGGTTCTTCTGGAGGACGATCAGGTCGCGCGGGTGGTCGAGCAGGGCGCGGTAGCCGGGGGCGTGGCGGCGGTTGAAGCCGACCATGAGGCCGGTGCCGCGGGCGGCGGCCAGTTCGGTGAGGTACGTCGCGTCGGCGAGGTTCGCGGCGAGGGGTTTGTCCACGTACGTCGGGACGCCCGCGGTGATGAGGCGTTCGGTGATGGCGCGGTGGGCGGCGGTGGGGGCGTGGACGAACGCGGCGTCGAGATCCTGCGCGAGGAGGCCGTCCAGGGTCGCGTGGCGGTCGGGCAGGCGGTACGCGTCGCCGACGCGGTCCAGGGTGGCGCGGGTGCGGGTGTGCAGGTGGAGGTGCAGGCCGGGCTGGGCCGCCAGTACGGGCAGGTACGCCTTCTGTGCGATGTCCCCGAGGCCGATCACGCCGATCTTCATGGGACGAACGTACTCGCGCCGTATTGAACTGGCCGTTCCAGAACGTGCTACGGTACGTCGCATGGCACGGCCCAGGAACTTCGACGAGGACCGGGCGGTCGAGGCGGCGATGCACGCCTTCTGGACCGCCGGGTACGAGGCGACGTCCACCCAGGACCTGTGCGCGGCGACCGGGCTGGGGCGCAGCAGCATCTACAACACGTTCAGGAGCAAGCACGACCTGTTCGAGCGGGCGCTGCGCCGGTACATGGAGATCAAGGACGCCTCCACGCTGGCGGCGCTGGAGGGCGAGGGGACGTTCCGGGAGCGGATCGCCGGGCTGCTGCGGCAGATGATCGAGGAGGAGTGCCGGGACGGCATCGGCTGCCTGGTGGTCAACAGCGGCATCGAGCTGGCGCCGCGCGATCCGGTGGTCGCCGGGCTGCTGCGGCGCAACTACGAGCGGCGGCTGGAGACGCTGCGGGCCGTGATCGAGGAGGCGCGGCTGGCCGGGGAGATCGACGCGGGACGGGACGCGCGCGAGCTGGCGCACTTCGTGATCGCGACGATCAGCGGGATCCGGGTGGCGGCCCGGTCGGGCGCCGGGCGCGAGGCGCTGGAGGCGGTGGCGGAGTCGGCGCTGCGCGCGCTGTGAGCCGGCCGCCTTATTTTTTTGCGCTTGTTTTGGACTGATCAATACAGAACAGGAGTCATATCCATGCCGCTGGCGATCTACGTGCTGGGGTTCGCGATATTCGCGCAGGGGACGTCGGAGTTCATGCTCGCGGGGCTGCTGCCCGCGATGGCCGCCGATCTGGGCGTGTCCGTGCCCGCGGCGGGGCTGCTGATCTCGGCGTACGCGATCGGGATGGTCGTCGGCGCGCCGGTCCTGGCGATGGCCACGCTGCGGGTGCCGCGCCGGACGGCGCTGCTGGCCTTCCTCGGCGCGTTCGCGCTGGTGCACGCGGTGGGCGCGGTGACGTCGAGCTACGAGGTGCTGTTCGCGACCCGGCTGGTGGGCGCGTTCGTGAGCGCGGGGTTCTTCGGCGTGGCGATCGTCGCGGCGATCGCGCTGGTCCCGGCGGACGCGAAGGGGCGCGCGATCGCGGTCGTGCTCGGCGGGATCACCGTGTCGACGATCCTCGGCGTCCCCGGCGGAACGTTCGTCGGCAACGCCCTGGGCTGGCGCGCCGCGTTCTGGACCGTGACCGCGCTGTCGGTGGTGGCCATGGCCGGCGTGGCGTGGGCCCTCCCCGGCGGCCGGCAGGACGCGGGCGGCGCGCCCGGCGTGCGGGACGAGCTGCGCAGCCTCGCCAACCCCGGGCTGCTGGTCGTGTACGGCACGAGCGCGCTGACCTTCAGCTCCATGATGGCCACCTTCAGCTACCTGGGGGCGATGCTCACCGACACGACGGGCCTGCCCGAGGCGTGGGTCCCGGCCGTGCTGGCGCTGTTCGGCGTCGGGTCGCTGATCGGCATCACGGTCGGCGGGCGCGTCGCGGACGCGCACCCGTTCCGCACCCTGACGATCGGCATGGCGGGCGTCGCGCTGGCGTCCGCCGGGATCGCGCTCGGAGCGGAGGAGCCGGTGGTGGTGATCGCGCTGGTACCGCTGCTCGGCGGGTTCGGGCTGGCGACGAACCCGGCGGTGACCGTGCGGGTGTACGCGAACCTGGGCCGGGCGCAGACGCTGGCCGTGGCGACGACCTCGTCCACCATCAACATCGGCAACACGCTCGCGCCGTGGCTGGGCGGGCTCGTGATCGGCGCCGGATTCGGCTACCGCTCGGCGGCCTGGGTCGGCGCCGCGATGGCGGTCGCGGCGCTCGGCACGGTGGCGCTGGGCGCCGCGATGGAACGGCGCGGGCGGAGCGCGGCCCGGGAGGCGGAGGCAGAGGCGGCGGTCCGCGAGGCCGGGTTCAGCCCGTCAGCACTCTGACCGCGGCATCCCGTACAGGACGCGCCGCCCGCCGTCGCCGGCGACCGTCCACAGGCGGTCGGCGCCGCGCCAGCAGTGCAGGTCCGCCGAGCCGGACGGGACGGCCTGCCTCCTGACCTCCTCGAAGCCGCGGCCCGTCAGCCGGGCCTGGACCAGCTCCCCCTGGGGCCCGGCGCCGCGCGCGAACCACCAGGTGCCGCCGGACACCGCGCCGCCCTGGACGTGCGAGGCGGGGAGCCTGGCCACCATCGAGGGCGTGGCCAGGCCCCCGCCGTCGGTCGCGAGATCGCTCGAACCGTAGGCGAGGGGGAACGCCGCCACCCGCCCCTCGCCGTTCTCGCACCGCTCCCCCGTCACCAGCCGGTCCCCGCCGGTGCGGTCGACGGCCAGCCACGAATGGTTCGGGGTGCCGTCGCCCGTGCAGGACGCGCCTGCCTTCTTGGCAGGGACGTACGAGTACACCTGCGGCATCACGTACCGGTGGCCGTACCCGTAGTACTTGCGGCCGTTCAGGCCCACCAGGCCGGGGTTGGCGGTGGCGCCGCCGGGGCTCTTGCCGAGGTCGAAGATCCGGCGCATGTCGAAGACGCGGATCCCGGCGGCGGCATCCGCGAGGTAGAGGCGGTTGCCGTACCAGGCGATGCCGCCGGCGCGCGCGCCCGTGCCCGTTCCGGCCTTGCCGATGGGCTCGTACGTGGGGCGGCCCCGCGAGTCGCGGTACGGCCACACGAGCAGGGCGTGGTGGTAGGCGCCGTTCCTGGTGTTCACGAACGTCACCCGCACGCTCCTCCGCGGGCTCTTCCCGTCGTCGGCCCAGCCGACCAGGAGGGGCCGGTACGCGCCCCAGCGTTCGTCGGCGCGGGCGTCGGAGACGCCGGTGACGCCCTGGGGCCGCCACCCGGAGGCGGCACCGTCGGCGCCGCCGAAGCAGAAGACCCGCGAGCCCGCGGGGACCTTGGCCGCGGCGGCGCAGTCCCCGTCCCACTCGCCCCGGCCGCCGCCCTCGGCGGTGAGCAGCGCGGGCAGCCCGGTGGTCTCCAGCCGGCCGGCCAGCCCGGCGAGCGCGGCCGCGTCCGGCCCCGTGCCGACCTGGAGGGCGTACGCGTCCTTGCCGGGCGCCTGCGCGGCGGCGGAGGTGTCCACGCTGGCCGTGGGCCCGGCCGAGAAGAAGGTGTACGCGGGCGTGCCCACCGCCACCACCAGCAGCGGCGCGGCGAGGGCCAGCAGGTGGCGGACGTTCACTGATCACCTCCCAGGCGATCAAGGAACCTAACATCATGGGACTTTTCACCCAAGATCACGCTTTGCAGCGACATAATCGCTAGAAGAGATCGGCAAAGGTCAGTGCGGTCGCGCCCGGCACGCCCCCCTCACCGGCGAAAACGACGCTGGACAACGATTCGATAACGCCGGTAAACTGTTGGACCGTTCGAGCGTCATGAAACGACCCCCGCCGCGCGGACCGCGGCGGGGGTCGTGCGAGTCGTGCCGGGTGGGTACCGGGTCGTGCCAGCCGTCAGGTCAGCCGAGCCGGCAGGTCCCCGTGTCGGACCTGCTCGGATCGCTCTCCGAGACCGCCTTCACCCGCAACCGCGCACCGCGCTCCGCGCCCGCGCCCGGCTTGGCCCACACCTCGGCCGCCGTGCGCCGGCCCGCCTCGGCGGTCGCCAGCTCGTTCGGCACCCAGGTCTGCCAGCCCTTGCCGCTCACCGACGCCGACAGCCGGTAGACATCGGACGCGTAGTGCCCGCTGCCGCCCTTGCCGGAGTTGCGCAGCGGAACCGTGCACTTCACCCAGCCGGAACCGGCCGGCGCGGTGCGGCCGTTGTCCACCTTGACGCCGCGCCGGTGCGGGCCCGCGCCGTCCAGCGAGCGGATCGCGACCGTGTACGACAGGATCCCCTTGCCGTCGCGCTTGAGGTCCAGCACGTAGAAGTGCAGCCGGTTCTCCTTGTCCACGTACTCGAACTCGCTGCCCGAGCCGGTGCCCGCGTGGAACAGCGCGTCCGACAGCTGCCGGTAGTCGCCGATCGTCATCTTCTGCGGGGTGCCGTCCGGCAGCACGAAGTCGACCTTGTCGATGTCCTGCGGGTTGGCGTCCTTCACCCAGATGAACGGGGCGTCGTCCTCGTCCTTGGTCTTGGCGAGCAGCACGCCCGAGTCCGGGGTGAACGAGTCGAAGCCCATCCGGTCGACGACCTCGAGCGTGTAGTTGTCGTACTCGCCGCCGTCGCACATCGGGTCCTTGGTCTCGTCGCACGCGGGGCTCCTGTCCCCGCCCGCGCCGAGCTTCAGGTTGATGCCGGTCAGGCCGCCCTTCCCGGGGTCGGCGGCACGCGCGGTGATCTTCGCGACCAGGGTGCCGGACGCGGCGAGCGCGTCCCGGTCGGCCTGGAGCACGTGGTCCGGGTTCACGATGCCGAGCTTGAGCTTGTTGCGCAGCATGTGCTGCGCGCCCATCGAGCCGCCGCCCGTCGCCGGGATCATCCACCGGCTGTGCGGGCCGCCGGGCCCGTTGAAGCTGCCGCGGCTCAGCATCTCCCAGGGGCCGGAGAACGCGCGGCGCGGCGGGTTCGAGTACGGGTTGTTGTAGTTGTCGCCGATCCCGAGGATGTGGCTGAACTCGTGCGCGAACACGCCCATCCCGCTGCTCTCGGCCTGCGTCGAGCTGCCGCCGGTCGCGTTCGGCCAGATGGTCGAGCCCGCGGCCCACGACGACCACGGGACGTACCGCGTCTTCACCCAGTTCGGCAGCGCCGGGTCCTGCGGGCCCCACTCCGGCGGGACGGCCTCCGGCGAGGCGAACTTCATCTGGCCGAACTCCTGCCAGGTGCTGCTCTCGTCCTGTCCCGCGGAGAGGAAGAAGACGAAGTCGAACTCCGCCGCCTTCTCCTCGCCCACGTCCGCGATCCACGCGGCCCGCGCGTCGGTGCGGATGTTGCGGTTGCAGGTGTCGCCGGCCGGACAGCCCATCTCGCCCTGCCAGCGGGTCTCCACGCCGTACTCGTGGTCCTTGGCGGGCATCCGGTACGCGCCGAACGCCGTCAGGTCGACGCCGTACCGGCCGCCGGAGTCCTCCATCCAGTACTCGTGCAGCGTGTGCCCGTTGTTGAGCTTCTGCGGCTTGTTGAGGAAGTCCTGGTAGAACTTCGCGACCTGGTCGCGCGGGACGTTCCCGACCTCGCTGGGGTTGCCGAAGAGCGTCGAGTTCCTCGCCTTGGTGATCACGAATTCCTGGTCGGGGTAGTCGACGAGGACGACCGCGCCCTTGAAGTTCCGGATCGACCCCTTGCGGGCGGGGTCGGCCCACGAGGTGCCCGGGACGGCCTTGTAGTCGTCCCAGGTCATCGTGTCGGGGAGCTCGTAGTTCTGGGGGTCCACCGGCCTGGGGGCGCCCGCGGCGTACGTCCGCGTCTGCTGGGGGCGCTGCCAGGGCTGCGTCTGCGGCCAGTGCCGCATCTGCCAGGAGTTCTCGGCGGGTTCGGGAACGGGGGTGCGCTGCTGCGCGGTGGCCGGAGCGGCCGCCAGGCCCATGGAGAGCGTGAGCGTTGCGGCGAGGGGCACCAGGAGAGTCTTCTTGACGCGCATGTCTCACCTGTTTCGGGGGGTTGCTGCGACGCTAGAGAAGTCCGTTACGCCAGGCAATGGCCGACTTAGACGATCTTGTTGGGACGTCACTGGCATCTCCCGACAGGTCGCGCCGAGACGTGTAACGAGGTGCTACGGAGAGTCGGATGCACCTCGTGGAGGGGGCGCGGGCGCTCCCCTGTGCGCGCCGGTCGCGCCGAGCCTGCTCCGCCTCGCCGAGGAGGTGCGGAGCATGCGGCTCACCAGAGGCCGGGCGCGCGGGAGGTTCGCGGCGGGGGCGGTGGCCCTCGCGCTCGCCGCGGCGCCCCTGACCGCGTGCGGCGACGCCGGCGGAACGGGCGGAACGCGCGGCGTCAAGGGCGGGAACCTGCGGCTCATGGCCCCCGCGGCGCCGGGCGGCGGCTGGGACCAGACCGCGCGGGTGGCCGGGAAGGCGCTGGAGTCGGTCGGCGGGAACCGCCGCGCCGAGGTGTTCAACGTGCCCGGCGCGGGCGGCACGATCGGCCTCGCGCAGCTCGCCCGCGCCAAGGGCGACGAGCGGATGCTGATGGTGATGGGCCTGGTCATGGTCGGCGCCATCGAGCAGAACAGGTCGAAGGTGAACCTCACGCAGGTCACGCCGGTGGCCAGGCTGACCGAGGAGTACGAGATCGTAGTCGTCCCGGCGGACTCCCCGTTCCGGACGCTGGCCGACATGGTGAAGGCGTGGAAGGCCGACCCGGCCAAGGTGCCGATCGCGGGCGGCAGCGCCGGCGGCACCGACCAGATCCTGGCCGGGCTGATGGCGCAGGCCGCGGGCGCCGACCCGAAGAAGGTCAACTACATCGCGCACTCCGGCGGCGGCGAGGCGCTCTCCGCGCTGCTCGGTGGCAAGGTGAGCGCGGGCATCTCCGGCGTCAGCGAGTTCGCCGAGCACGTCAGATCCGGCAAGCTTCGCGCGCTGGCGGTGTCGTCGCCGCGGCGGGTGCCCGGCCTGGACGTGCCGACGATCAAGGAGGCCGGGCTGGACGTCGAGCTGTCCAACTGGCGCGGCGTCGTGGCCCCGCCCGGGCTGTCCGAGAACGCCCGCAAGGCGCACACCGACCTGCTCACCAAGATGCACGGCTCCGCGGCGTGGAAGGAGGCCCTCGCCAAGAACGGCTGGACGGACGCGTTCCAGGCCGGGCCCCAGTTCGGGACGTTCCTGGCGGCCGAGCAGACCCGGGTGCAGGGGATCCTGGCCCGGATGGGGATCGGCTCTTGAGCGAGCCCGTACCGCCGGCGGGCGGGCGCCGCCGGGCCTGGCGCGGCCGGTCCGAGCTGCTGCTGGCCGCGTTCGTCACCGGGCTCGGCGTGTTCGTGCTGGCCGGCACGGCGTCGGTGGAGACGGCCGGGCCCGGCCTCGGGCCGGGCCCCCGGTTCTTCCCGTCGCTGGTCGGCGGCGCGCTCATCGTGACCGGCGCCTGCTACGTGGTGGACGTGCTGCGCGGCGGGCGCGGCGATCCCGAGCACACAGAGGACACAGAGCCCGCAGAGCCCGCAGAGCCCACGGCGGACACGGCGGACACGGCGGACACGGTGAGCGGTGGCGGGGCGGCCGGCGGCCGGTCGGACTGGCGGGCCGTCGCGCTGGTCAGCGGCGCCTTCCTCGGCTTCGCCGCGCTCGTCCGCCCGCTCGGCTGGGTGATCGCCGGGGCGCTGCTGTTCGCGGGCGTCGCGCTCGCGCTGGGCGCCCGGCCGTGGCCGCGGGTGGCGGCCGTCGCGGTGGTGCTGGGCCTCGGCACGTACCTGCTGTTCTCGCGGGGCCTGGGCGTGCCGCTGCCCGCCGGCCCGCTCGAAGGGGTGCTCGGCTGATGGAGTCGCTGCGGCTGCTGATGGACGGCTTCGCCACCGCGCTCACCCTGGAGAACCTCGCGTACGCGCTCGTCGGCGTCGCCCTCGGCACGCTGGTGGGCGTGCTGCCCGGCATCGGCCCGGCGATGACCGTCGCGCTGCTGCTGCCCGTCACGTTCAACCTGGAGCCGGTCAGCGCGTTCATCATGTTCGCGGGCGTCTACTACGGCGGGATGTACGGCGGCAGCACGACCTCGATCCTGCTCAACACGCCCGGCGAGAGCGCCTCGATGATCACGGCGCTGGAGGGGAACCGGATGGCGCGGGCCGGGCGGGCGGCGCAGGCCCTCGCCACCGCCGCGCTCGGCTCGTTCGTCGCGGGCACGATCGCGACCGCGCTGCTGGTGCTGGCCGCGCCGTACGTCGTCGACATCGCGATCGGCTTCGGGCCCGAGGACTACTTCGCCCTGTCGGTGCTGGCGTTCACGATGATCTCCGCGGTGCTGTCGCGGTCGCTGGTGCGGGGGCTGTCCTCGCTCGGGCTCGGCCTGGGGATCGGGCTGGTCGGCATCGACCAGCAGACCGGGCAGGCGCGGCTCACCCTCGGCGTCCCGCAGCTGCTGGACGGGATCGACGTGGTGATCGCGGTGGTGGGGCTGTTCGCGGTCGGCGAGGCGCTGTACGTGGCGTCCCGGCTGCGGCGCGGCTCCCCCGACGTGGTCGCGGTCGGCCGCGCCTGGATGGGCCGGTCCGACTGGTCCAGGTCGTGGCGGCCGTGGCTGCGCGGGACCGCGCTCGGCTTCCCGATCGGCGCGCTGCCCGGCGGCGGCGCGGAGATCCCCACGTTCCTGTCGTACTCGGTCGAGCGCCGCCTCGCCGCCCGCCACCACCGGAAGGACCGGGAGGACCGCTTCGGATCGGGCGCGATCGAGGGGGTGGCGGGGCCGGAGGCGGCGAACAACGCCTCGGCCGCCGGGACGCTCGTCCCGATGCTCACGCTCGGCCTGCCCACCTCGGCGACGGCCGCCGTCATGCTCGCGGCGCTCCAGGGGTACGGGCTGCAACCCGGCCCGCAGCTGTTCGACCACAACCCCGCGCTGGTGTGGGGCATGGTGGCGTCGCTGTTCATCGGCAACGCCATGCTGCTCGTCCTGAACCTGCCGCTCGCGCCCGTCTGGGCGCGCATGCTGCGCATCCCCCGGCCGTACCTGTACGCGGGGATCGTGCTGTTCGCGGCGCTGGGCGTCTACGCGCTCAACAACTCGTGGGTGGACCTGCTCGTCCTGTACGTGCTCGGCGCGCTGGGGTTCGCCATGCGCCGGTACGGGCTGCCGCTCGCCCCCGCGATCATCGGGCTCATCCTGGGGCCGATGGCGGAGGTCCAGCTGCGCCGGGCGCTGGCCATCAGCGCGGGCGACGCGAGCGTCCTGGTGCGGAGCCCGGTCGCGGTGGCGCTGCTCGTGCTGTCGGCGGCGGTGCTGCTGCTGCCGCTCGCCCGCGCCGCGTGGGTCAGACGAGGGGGCGGGCGGCCGTGACGATGCCGTCCTCGTCGCTGTAGAGGAAGTCGCCGGGGCGGAACTCGGCGCCGCCGAACGACACCGGGACGTCGACCTCGCCGGCCGCGTCCTTGGCGCTCTTGCGCGGGTTGGAGCCCAGCGCCTTGACGCCGAGGTCGAGGGTGCCGAGCGTGGCGACGTCCCGGACGGCGCCGTTGATCACCACCCCGGCCCAGCCGTTGCGGACCGCGGCGGCGGCGATGAGGTCGCCCATCAGGGCCGAGCCGAGCGAGCCGCCGCCGTCGACGACCAGCACGCGCCCCCCGCCCGGCGTGTTGAGCAGCTTCTTCACCAGGCCGTTGTCGCGCAGGCAGCGCACGGTCGCGATCGGGCCGGCGAACCGGCCGCGCGTCCCGTACGAGCGGAACTGCGTCTCGCAGCTCTGCAGCTCGTCCCCGAACTCGTCGATCAGGTCGGCGGTCGCGAATTCCATGGCACCCGAGCCTACTGGTAGGTAACCGCGGTGCCGGGGCCAGGGGCGGCCGTATGCGTGGCGACGGCGGTTGATCTTCGGTACAACGTTCTTCTCACCCAGGAGGTCCGCCATGCAGCCCCCCATCCGTCCCGGCGCGGTGTTCGAGCCGCTCCGGGACGACGATCCGCCGCTGGTCGGCGGCTACCGCGTGCTGGCCCGGATCGGCTCGGGCCGCCTCGGTCCCGTGCTGCTGGCCACCACGCAGAGCGGCCGGGCCCTGGCGATCAAGGTCGTCGGGGAGCGGTTCGCGCGGGACCCGGCGTTCCGGCGGCGGTTCAAGCAGGAGATCGCCGGCGCGCAGCGGGTCCGGGGCCGCCACCTGGCGCAGGTCGTGGACGGGCACGCCGACGCGCCCGTCCCCTGGGTGGCCGTGGAGTACGTGCCCGGCCCGTCGCTGGCGGACGCCGTCGCCGAGGCCGGCCCGCTACCCGCCCCGGCGGTCCGGGCGCTGGTCGCCGCGCTCGCCGAGGGGCTCCGGACGCTGCACGAGGCCGATCTCGTGCACGGCGAGCTGCGGGCCTCCAACGTGCTGCTCGCCGCCGACGGGCCGCGCCTGGCCGACCACTCCTCGCTCGAACACTCCGTCACCCCGGCCGGCGACGTGTTCGCGCTCGGCCTCGTCGCCCTCCACGCCGCGACCGGCCGCCACCCGTACCCGCGGCCGTTCCACCACGATCCGCCGGACTTCACCGGCTGCCCGGACGAGCTGCGCGACCTCATCGAACGCTGCCTCGGCGCGTCCGAGGACCGGCCCGAGCCCGCCGCGATCGTCGCGGAGCTGGAGGAGGAGCCACCCGGCCCCGGCTGGCTGCCGCCCGCGTTCGCCGAACTGCTCCCCGCGTACGCGATCGAGCCCGAGCCCGCCCCCGAAGCCGCACCCGCCCCCGCACCCGAGCCGGCGCCCGCCCCGAAGCCGAAGCCGGGCAGGCCCAACTTCGCGGTGCCGCTGCCGCCCGCCCCTCCCCCCGGGCCGCCGCCCGCCACGCTCCCCCAGGGCCAGCCGGTGATGGGCCCCTACCGGAACGACCTCGCCGTCGCGCTCGGCATCGGCGGCGCCGTCTTCGGCGCGCTCGTCCTGGTGCTGCTGTTCGTCCTCATACTCTGAGCCCCGCGCATGCTCTGAGCCCTACGCGGGGGTGTCGATCGGGCGGCCGATCAGCCTGGACAGCACGATCGCGGTCTTGGTGGCGGTGATGTTGTCCTCGCGCCGCAGCCGCTCCAGGGCCTGCTCCAGGTGCTGGATGTCGCGGACCCGCACGTGCACCAGCGCGCTGGCGTCCCCGCTGACGGTGTACGCGGCGACGACCTCCGGGTGCTTGCGGATGCTGGAGTAGATCTCGTCCGGCGAGGTCGCGCCCGTGCAGAAGATCTCGATGAACGCCTCGGTCGTCCAGCCCAGCGCGGCCGGGTCCACGATCGCGGCGAAGCCGGTGATGACGCCGTCCGCGCGCAGCCGGTCCACGCGCCGCTTCACCGCCGGCGCCGACAGCCCGACCTTGTCGCCGACCTGCGCGTACGAGGCGCGGCCGTGCTCCAGGAGCTGCGCAACGATTCGCCGGTCGAGGTCGTCAAGACGCAATGGATCGCTCCCCTTGAGTCCGTTTTGGCCGTTGGTCGGCCGCCGATCCCGAACATACGCTGATCCCGTGAACGTCGCGAGCACTACCGATCGGCTGCGGGCCCTGTCAGGGGAGCACAGCGCGCACAACTACCACCCCCTGCCCATCGTGATCGCCGAGGCGGAGGGGGCCTGGGTCACCGACGTCGAGGGCCGCCGCTACCTCGACATGCTGGCCGCGTACTCCGCGGTCAACTTCGGCCACCGCAACCCGCGGCTCGTCGCCGCCGCGCAACGCCAGCTGGAACGGGTCACGCTGGTCAGCCGCGCCTTCGACCACGACGTGTTCGGGCCGTTCGCCGCCGAGCTGGCGGAGCTGTGCGGCAAGGACATGGTGCTGCCGATGAACAGCGGCGCCGAGGCCGTCGAGACCGCGCTGAAGACCGCCCGCAAGTGGGGGTACGAGGTCAAGGGCGTCCCGCCGGGCCGGGCGAACATCGTCACCTTCGAGGGCAACTTCCACGGCCGCACCACCACGATCGTGAGCTTCTCCACCGATCCCGACGCCAAGGACTCGTACGGGCCGTACACGCCCGGGTTCAGGACCGTCCCGTACGGCGACGTCGAGGCGCTGCGGGCCGCCGTGGACGAGCACACGGTCGGGGTGCTGATCGAGCCGATCCAGGGCGAGGCCGGCGTCAACGTGCCGCCCAGCGGGTTCCTGACGGCCGTGCGAGAGCTGTGCACGGCGGCCGGCGCGCTCATGCTCGCCGACGAGATCCAGTCGGGGCTGGGCCGCACCGGGACCACGTTCGCGGTCGAGCACGAGGGCGTCGTCCCCGACGTCTACATCCTCGGCAAGGCGCTCGGCGGCGGGATCATGCCGGTGTCGGCCGTGGTCGCCGACCGCGACGTGCTCGGGGTGTTCAAGCCGGGCCAGCACGGCTCCACGTTCGGCGGCAACCCGCTCGCGTGCGCGATCGGGCGCGAGGTCGTGGCGATGCTGAGGACGGGCGAGTTCCAGGAACGGTCCAGGACGCTGGGCGCGCACATGCACGGACGGCTCGGGGCGCTGTCGTCCGACCTGGTCCGCGACGTGCGCGGCCGCGGCCTGTGGGCCGGGATCGAGCTGCACGGCCCGGCCCGGCCGGTGAGCGAGCGGCTGATGGGGCTGGGCGTGCTGGCCAAGGAGACGCACGCGACCACGATCCGGCTGGCGCCGCCGCTGGTCATCGACGAGACCGACCTGGACTGGGCGCTGGACCGGCTGGAGATCGCGCTCAAGGACTGAGCCGGCCCGGTCCCCGTGACGTCAGGAGCTGATCGTGCGGTAGCCGCCCTCGTAGAACACCAGGGGGCGGCCGCCGGGGTCGGGGACGTCCAGCCCGAGGACCTCGCCGACCACGATGCTGTGGTCGCCGGCCTCGTGGACGGCGCACGTGCGGCACTCCAGCGTCGCCATGGCGGCCGAGAAGAGCGCCACCCCGGTCGCGGGCCCCCGGTGGTGCTCCCAGCCCGCCAGACCGCCTTCCAGGGCGCGCCCGCGGGTGGCGAACCGGTCCGCGGCGTCCCGCATGCCCTCGGCGAGCACCGACACGCCCCACACGCCCGAGCCGCCCGAGCCGGTCACCACGTCATGGAACCGCCCGGCCTTCTCGGCGCAGAACAGCACGAGCAGCGGGTCCAGGGACACCGACGTGAACGCGTTCACCGTCATCGCGTGGTCGGCGCCGTCCGCGACGGCCGTCACCACCGTGACGCCGGTGGCGAAGCGGCCGGCGACCCGCCGCAGCAGCGCGGCGGCGCCCGTTCCGGGTTCGGGGCTCACGGCCGGTCCACTCGGGTCCACTCCGGGCACCGGCCTCAACCGCGGGCGAACGGGCCGCCGGTCAGCCATTCGCCGGGCGGCCGCCGGGCCGGGACGAGCGACACCCCGATCACCACGGCCACCAGCCCGCCGATGATGAACAGGTACCCGGTCGTGGTCCCCGGGACGATCAGGTCGCCCTCGCCGCGCCGCGCCGACAGCGCGACCGCGACGGCCGTCCACAGCAGCGCGGGCACCGCCGCGCCGATCCGGCCGCCCATCGCCCAGCCCGCCAGCCGGACCATGCCGAAGTTGAGCAGGATCAGCGCGATCCCGGCGACCGGGACGGACCCGGCCGTCCACGGGTGGGCGAACGAGCCCAGCACGCCGACGATCGCCCCCAGCAGCCCCAGCGCCGCGTACGCGGCCCCCGAGACGAAGGCGTCCAGGGGACCCTCGGCGGCCTCTTCCGGCGCGCCGGTGAGGCCCTCAGGCTCGTGGTCGTACGTCACGGCGGTCAGCGTACCGACACCGGGGCGCGCCCGATCACGGCCGGGGCGGGACGGCGGGCTCGGCGAACAGGCCGTTCTCCCGGCCGCCCGCCGGGGCCGGACCGCGCTCGCCCGCGAGCAGGATGAAGTACTCGGTGCCGAACGCCTGCTGGCCCAGGTTGTTGGAGAGGGCGAAGAACGGCCCCACCTCCTCCGGCGCCACGACGATCTGGGTCCGGTGGGCGCGCAGCGCGGCGAGCTTCGCCGGCAGGTGGGCCCGGGAGTCCACCACCGTGGTCACCTGGTCGTCCGGCACGCCCGAGCCCAGCTCGTCCAGGCCCGCGACCCGGCCGAACGGCAGCCGCGCCTCGCGCATCACCGCGATGGCGCGTGCCAGGACGGTGCGCGGCGTCGCGTACGCGTAGAACTTGCCGATCCGCCACGGCTCGCCGTCCCCGTGGGCCGGGTCGGCGGCCAGCTCGTACGCCCGCCACGCCACCCGGTGCGCCTGGATGTGGTCGGGATGGCCGTAGTTGCCGCGATCGTCGTAGGTGACCAGCACCTGCGGGCGCACCTCGCGGATGACCTTCACCAGCTCGCCGGCGGCCTCGTCGAGATCCGCCCGCCAGAAGCAGCGCGGATCGTCGTTCGTCGGGGCGCCCATCATCCCCGAGTCGCGCCAGCGGCCCGGCCCGCCGAGGTAGCGGTGGTCGGTCACGCCGAGCGCGGCGCACGCCTCGGCCAGCTCGCCCACCCGGTACTCGCCGAGGCGGTCCTCCTTGTCGGAGGCGAGATGGCGCAGCTCATCGGGGATGACCTCGCCCTCCTCGCCCAGCGTGCAGGTGACGAGGCAGACATGGGCGCCCTCGGCCGCATATTTGGCCATGGTGGCCCCGGTCCCGATGGACTCGTCGTCCGGATGGGCGTGGACGAACAGGATCCGCGGCTCCTTCATGGTCCGAGCCTACTCAGGGCGGCCGGGAGGACGGGAAACCGCCCTCCCGCCCGCCGCCGGAGCCCGCCGGGCAGGGCCCCTCCTACTCCTCGTCGCGGCCCCCGCCGCCGCCGTCGCCGGCGGGCGGCGTCTCGCCGTCGGGCGGGGTGGTGGGCTCCGTCGGCGTCGTGGGCGTCTCGTCGGGCGTGGACGGCTCCGTGGTCGGCGTCGTCGGGCGCGTGGGCCGCGTCGTCGGCAGCTCCGGCTCGGTCTCCCGCGGCCGGGACCGGGTCGTCTCCGGCGTCGGGTCGTTCTCCTCGGTCTCCTCGTCGGTCGGCGACACCGAGGTGCTGGCCGGCGGCGGCGTGACATCGCCGCCCGGACCGTCGTCGCCGGTGTTGAACATCACCAGGCCGACGACCAGCGCCAGCGCGGCGATCGCCCCGACCGCCGCCACGATCGGCCAGCGCGACTTCTTCTCCGGCTCCCAGTCCTGATAGCCGCCGGACCGGCGCGGGTCCGGCCGGCCGTACTGGGCGGGCGGCATCGGCGGCCCGGGCGGCATCCCGACCGGGCCCATCGCGCGGGTGCGGTCGACCGGCTGGGTGCCGCCGGTCGCCCGGGTCGGCCCGGCGGCCATGTTCGCGCCCTGGCCCAGCATCGCGGTGGCCTGCGTCGGGTCGTCCATCTGGGTCTGCGCGGCGGGTCCGGCGCCGATCAGCGTCATCATCAGCTGCTGCGCGGTCGGCCGCCGCTCGGGCTCCTTGACCAGCGCGGCCGCCAGCAGCCGGTGCAGGTCGGGCGGCAGGTCCTCCAGCGACGGCGGCTCGTTCATCACCCGGTTGATCACCGCGACCACGGTGTCGTCGCCGAACGGCGGGTGCCCGGTCGCGGCGAACGCCATCGTGGTCGCCCACGCCCACACGTCCACGGCCTCGGTCAGCGTGGACCCGGCCACCTGCTCGGGCGCCATGTACGAGGGCGTGCCGATCGCCTTGGTGGCGCCGGTCTGGCTGGTGTCCAGCGCCCGCGCGATACCGAAGTCGATCACGCGCGGCCCGTCCGGGGCCATGATCACGTTGTGCGGCTTGAAGTCGCGGTGCACGATCCCGGCCTGGTGGATGGCCACCAGCGCGGTCAGCGTGCCGATCCCGAGCCGCTCCAGCGCGGCGCCGGTGATCGGGCCGTCCTCCAGCACCTGCTTGTGCAGCGACTTGCCCGGCACGTACTCGCTGGCGATGTACGGCTGGTCGCCGGCGACGTCGGCCTCCAGCACCTGCGCGGTGCAGAACCGCGCGACCTGCTTGGCCGCCTGCGCCTCGCGCACGAAGCGGTTGCGGGCCGAGGCGTCCGCGGCCAGGTCGGCGCGCAGCAGCTTGATCGCGGCCTGTGCCCCGGAGGCGTCCCTCCCCAGGTAGACCACGCCCTGCCCGCCCTCGCCAAGCCGTTCGAGCAGTTCGTACGAACCCAGCCGCCGGGGATCTCCCGGCTGCAGCTCCGGCATGGACCACTCCTTCGTACCCGCGATGACGGTGATGTGATGATTGGGGAGAGTTTTCGAGCTTACGCGAGCCCGGCCGCGATCTCCGGCGATTCCCGATCGGGCACACTACAGCGCCCGCCCGGCGGCGGTCAGGCGTAAAGGCGGGACGTCGCCGCCACCGCCGCACCCATGCTGGCAGACTCGGATGCCATGAGCATCAGCTATCCGCGGCAGAGCGCCCGTACCCGGCGGTTCACCCTCGGCGTCCCGCGCGCCTTCCAGATCGCGCCGGACGGGTCGTTCGTGGCCTTCCTGCGGACCAAGGCCGGCGACGACCCGGTCACCTGCCTGTGGACGCTCGACCTCGCCTCCGGCGAGGAACGCCTGATCGCCGACCCGGCCGCGCTGGACGTCCCGGGCGAGGAGGGCCTGCCCGCCGAGGAGAGGGCCCGCCGCGAGCGGGCGCGGGAGCAGGCCGGGGGCATCGTCGGGTACGCGGTGGACCGCGAGGTCCGGCAGGCGGTGTTCACCCTCGCAGGGCAGCTCTTCCTGGCGGACCTGCGCTCCGGCGAGGTCCGCGCGCTGGCCGCGCAGACGCCGGTGTTCGACCCTCGGCTCGACCCGGCCGGGCGCCGGGTCGCGTACGTCTCCGGCCGCACCATCCGCGTCCTGTCCCTCCAGGACACCGGCGACGACGCGGACCAGGAGCTGATCACCCCGGAGAGCGACCAGGTCTCCTACGGGCTCGCGGAGTTCATCGCCGCCGAGGAGATGGGCCGCATGCGCGGCTACTGGTGGTCGCCCGACGGCAACACGCTGCTCGTCGCCCGGGTGGACGAGACGCCCGTCCAGCGCTGGACGATCGCCGACCCCGCCAACCCCGACCGCGGCGCGCACGAGGTCGCCTACCCGGCCGCCGGGACGCCCAACGCGATCGTGTCGCTGATGCTCGCCAAGGCCGACGGCAGCGGCAAGGTCGCCGTCGCCTGGGACCGCGGCGAGTTCCCGTACGTGGTCACCGCCACCTGGGACCGGCACGGCCTGGTGATCGTCACGCAGTCCCGCGACCAGCGCACCCAGCGGGCCCTGACCGTCGACCCGTCCAACGGCGCGACCGCCCTGCTGCACACCCTGCACGACGCGGTCTGGACCGAGATCGTCCCCGGGGTGCCCGCCCGTACCGGCGACGGCGAGCTGGTCTGGCACGTGGAGGACGCCGGGACCGACACCCGGCGGATCACCGTCGGCGGCGAGCCGGTCACGCCCGGCGGCCTCCAGGTCCGCTCCGTCCTCGGCGTGGAGGGCAAGCGGATCCTCTTCACCGGCACCGAGGAGCCCACCGAGCTGCACGTCTGGTCGTACGACGGCGCCACCGGCCGCACCGAGCGGCTCACCGAGGGCCAGGGCGTCTTCGGCGGCGTCCGCTCCGGCGACGTCACCGTGATCACCGGCTCCCGGCTCGACCGCTCCGGCACGGCGGTGGAGGTCCGGGGCCCCGCCGGCGTGCGGGAGATCGCGTCCCGGGCCGAGACCCCCGACCTGACGCCCCGCGTCGAGCTGCTGCGCGCCGGGAAGCGCGAGATCCGCACCGCCGTCCTGCTGCCCGCCGGCTGGGAGCCCAGCCACGGCCGGCTGCCCGTCCTCATGGACCCGTACGGCGGGCCCCACGCCCAGCGCGTCCTGGCCGTGCGGCGCGCGTACTACGAGGCGCAGTGGCTCGCCGACCAGGGCTTCGCCGTCGTGATCGCCGACGGCCGCGGCTCGCCGTCCCGCGGCCCGGCCTGGGAGCGCTCGATCCACCACGACATGGCGACCCCCGTCCTGGAGGACCAGGTCACCGCCCTGGAGGACGCCGCCCGCCGCCACCCCGGCGCGCTCGACCTCGACCGCGTCGCGATCCGCGGCTGGTCGTACGGCGGCTACCTCGCGGCCCTGGCCGTCCTCCGCCGCCCCGACGTCTTCCACGCCGCCGTGGCGGGCGCGCCGGTGACCGACTGGGCGCTGTACGACACCCACTACACCGAGCGCTACCTGGGCCACCCCGACGAGGAGCCGGAGAACTACACCGCCAACTCCCTCATCCGGGACGCCGGCCGCCTGGAGCGCCCGCTGCTCCTCATCCACGGCCTGGCCGACGACAACGTGGTGGCCGCCCACACCCTCCGCCTGTCCAGCGCCCTGCTGGCCGGCGGCCGCCCCCACACCGTCCTGCCGCTGTCCGGAGTCACCCACATGACCCCGCAGGAGGTCGTCGCCGAGAACCTCCTGCACTTCCAGGTGGATTTCCTCCGGCGCAGCCTCTAGGAGCCGTGCCAGGAGGCCCAGAGGGCCGCGTAGGAGCCGTCGCGGGCGAGCAGCTCGTCGTGGGTGCCGAGTTCGGTGACGCGGCCGTCCTCGACGACCGCGACCCGGTCGGCGTCGTGCGCGGTGTGCAGCCGGTGCGCGATCGCCACGACGGTGCGGCCGTCGAGGACGGCGGCGAGCGAGCGCTCCAGGCGGCGCGCCGCGCGCGGATCCAGCAGCGAGGTGGCCTCGTCCAGGACGAGGGTGTGCGGGTCGGCCAGGATCAGCCGGGCCAGCGCGAGCTGCTGGGACTGCGCGGGCGTGAGCGGCTCCCCGCCCGTGCCGACGGTGGCGTCCGGGCCGGGGCCGTCCCAGCCGACCGCGCGCAGGGCCGCGTCGATGTCGGCGGCGGTGGCGTCCGGGCGGGCCATCACGAGGTTGTCGCGCAGCGTGCCGCGGAAGACGTGGTGCTCCTGGGTGACCAGGGCGACATGGCCGCGCAGCTCGTCCAGCGGGAGGCCGGCGAGCGGCGGGCCGCCGGGCGACACGGTCACCGAGCCGGCGCGCGGCGCGTCGATCCCGGCCAGGAGGCGGCCCAGCGTGGACTTCCCGGCGCCGGACGGGCCGACGACCGCCAGCCGCTCGCCGGGCCGCAGCTCCAGGTCGACGCCGTGCAGGACGTCCCGGCCCGGCCGGTAGGCGTAGCGGACGCCGCGCGCGGTGATCCGCTCCTCCCCGCCGGCCGCCGCGGGCGGGGCCGCGGGCCTGTCCTCGGGCGGGCCGGCGTCCACGCCGAGGAGGCGGGCCAGCGAGGCCGACGCGATCTGGAACTCGTCCAGCCGGACCAGGATCATGTCGACCGGGACGATCAGCTGCTGGACGTACAGCGTGGCCGCCGTCACCTGCGCGAGCGTGGCCAGGTCCTCGGTGTACAGCAGCCCGCCGACCAGCAGGGTGGCGGCGACCGGCAGCACGTAGCCGAGTTCGACCACCGGGTAGAGGATCGTGCGCAGGCGCAGCGTGTAGCGCTCGGCGGCGTACGCGCGGGCGATGTCGGTGTCGGCACGGCGCCGGCGGCGCTCCTGCAGCCCGAACGCCTCGGCGGTGCGGGCGCCCTGCACGGTCTCCGCCAGGCCCTCGGTCATGTCCGCCCAGGTGGCGTTCTCCCGCAGGTAGCCGTCCCGGGCGCGGGCCAGGTACCACCGCATCACGATGACCAGCGGCGGTACGGCGACCAGGCACGGCAGCGCGACCAGCGGCCCGTTCAGGATCAGCGCGCCGATCGTCAGCGTGGTCATGATGATCCCGATCAGCGTCTCGGGGACCGCGTACCGGACGCTGTCGCCGAGGTTGGCCACGTCCCGGGACGTGCGGCTGACCAGGTCGCCCGTCCCGGCCCGCTCCACCGTGGTCAGCGGCAGGGCCAGGACGCGCTCGACGAACTCCTCGCGCAGCCCGGCGAGCACCTTCTCGCCCAGCCGCGCCGAGGCCAGGTAGGCGTACCGCAGCAGGACGCCCTGGACGATCACGAACGCCGCGATCGCCGCGCCCGCGGCGTCGATGCCCGCCTCGCCGCGCTGGACCCCCTCGACCAGGCCGCCCAGCAGCCGCGGCGTGACCAGCCCGGCGGCCGCCGCCAGGGCGTGCAGGCCCACGGCGACCAGCAGCTCGCGGGGGTGGCGGAGCACGAGGCGCCGCGCGTACGCCCGGACCTCCCGCGGCGTGGCGATCGGCAGGATCTCGGCGCTCACGGGCTGGCCACCTCCTCCGGTACGTCATCGGGCGCGTTCTCGTGCGCGTTCTCGGGCGCGTTCTCGGGCGCGCCGTCCGGCGCGCTGTCTGGTGCGCTGGCGGCCGTGGACTCGCCGCGGGTCACGGTGGCGGCGTAGCGGGGCTCGGTCTCCAGCAGGACGCGGTGCGTGCCCTCGGCGGCGACCGTCCCGTTCTCGACGTAGGCGACGTGGTCCGCCCGGTCGAGCATCAGCGGGCTGGTGGTGCACACCACGGTCGTCCGGCCCGGGCGGCCGGCGGCCAGCCGCCCGGCGATCAGCGCCTCGGTGTGGGCGTCGACCGCGCTGGTCGGCTCGACCAGGACCAGCACCTCGTGGCCCGCGGCCAGCGCCCGCGCCAGCCGGAGCCGCTGCCGCTGGCCGCCGGAGAACTCCCGGCCCGCCTCGGCGACGTGCGCGTCCCGGCCGGCCGCGGCGACGATGTCCGCGGCGCCGGCCGTCTCGACGGCGCGTTCCAGCTCGGCGGGGTCCGTCCGGGGGCCGGCCAGGCCGTCCATCAGCGGGCCGGAGAACAGCCGGTCGTCGTTGATCGCCACCAGGACGCGGCCGCGCGGGTCGGCGAGCTCGCGCAGCGGGCGCCCGCCGTAGGTGACGTCTCCTTCGGCGTACCGGCCGAGCCGGTCGGCGATCGCCTGGGCGTCGCGCGGGTCGGCCGCCGCGATCGCGGTCAGCCGTCCCGGCCGGACGACCAGGCCGGACGCCGCGTCCACCAGCTCGCCGCCGGGTTCCGGGCGGGCGGTGCCGTCCAGCGGCACGCCGGGCCGCAGCGCGAGCACCGCGGTCACCCGGCCCGCCGCCACATGCCCCTTGGCCAGCTTCCCGGCGGCCTCGCCGATGGTCTTGAGGGGGTGGATGAGGAACACCGCGTACCCGTAGAAGGCGACCAGCTCGCCGACGCTGATCGTCCCGGCCGCCGCGAACCGCGCGCCGACCCAGGTGACCAGCGCGACCAGCAGGCCGGGCAGCAGGACCTCGGCGCCGCTCAGCCTCGACTCGGCCCGCGCCACCTCGACGCCGGCGGCCCGGACGCGCTGCGACTCGGCCCGGTAGCGGCCGGCGAACATCCGCTCGCCGCCGACCCCGCGCAGCACCCGCAGGCCCGCGACCAGGTCGGTGGCGTGCGCGGTCAGCTCGCCCGCCAGCTCGCGCTGGACCTGCTCGCGCTCGCGGTACGGCCGCAGCAGCGGCGCCGCCAGCGCCAGGATCACCGGGACGCCGACCAGCACGATCAGGCCCAGCGGCGGCGATGAGGCCAGCAGGATCGCCGCGACCGCCACGATGGCCACCACGGCCCCCGCGCCCCGCGCCACGATGTCCATCGCGTTGCCGACATGCGCGACATCGGCCACCCCGACGGTCACCACCTCGCCGGCGCCGAGGCGTTCGGGGAGCGTGCCGCCGAGCCGGGTGGCCTGCCGGGTGACGACCTGGACCGTCCGGTACGTGGCCGCCATCCAGTTGAAGACCGCGACCCGGTGCCGGGTCATGGCGGACACCGCCTGGACGGCGCCCAGCCCGAGCAGCACCCCGGTCCAGGCGAGCAGCGCCCCGGAGTCCTTCGCCGCCACGCCCGCGTCGACGGCGCGGCCGATCGCGGCCGGCATCAGCGCCTGGCTGAGCATCCAGACGACCCCGAGCAGCGCCCCCGCGGACAGGCTGCCGGCCTGGGTGCGGCCGAGCCACAGCAGGTAGCGCGCCGGTGACCGATGGTCGGGCTCGCCAGGATCTTCGACCGGCAGCGGTTTCACGGACCGAAGGTTAGACAGGCCGGAAGCCGGATCTCGACAGGTTTTCCGGCGGCCTCCGGCGAGACGCGGCGGCCACCCTGGATGCGCGATCGTGATCGGAGGCGATAAGGTCGGACGGTACGGAGCGCTGCGTCCTCGCGCAGATCTTCGCTCCATGAGCCGGGAACCCGGCGGCTGGGCACAGGCCGCTGCCCCGGCGCGGACCGGTTCCACGAGCCCGCGAGCGGCGTACCCGCGCACCAGGCGCCCGCCGCCCGGATCCGCCGAACCGGCCGTTGCCAGTGCCGCCGCCCGACCGACACTCCGGAAGCCTTGTGAGCACAACCAGCCACCGTTCGCATGCCGTCGCACTCGGCGGTGAGGACAGGATCGACCTGCTCCTCATCGGCGACGACCCCGCCGACGTCTTCCTGGTCGAGAAGATGCTGGCCGACAGCGGCCTGGAGATCAGGATGACGGTCGCCGAGGGCCTGCCGTCCGCGCGCCGCTCGGTCACCCGCCGTACCCAGTGCATCATCGTCGACCTGTCCGCGCCCGACGACCACGACCCGATCGAGCGGCTCCGCGAGGTCCTGGACATCTCGCGCAACGCCGCCGTGATCGTGCTGACCGGCTTCGAGGACACCCGGCTCGGCGTCCGCGCGGTCGCCGCCGGCGCCGAGGACTACCTGGTCAAGCAGGAGGTGGACGGGCCGCTGCTGGCCCGCGCGATCCGGTACGCGATCGAACGCAAGCGCGCCGAGGAGACCGAGCGCCGGCTGGTCGAGGCGCGGATCCTGGGCCGCGAGAACGCCCGCCTGGAGCGCGGGCTGCTGCCCGTGCCGCTGATCGACGAGCGGGCGGTGCGGCACTACGCCCGCTACCGCCCCGGCCGCCGCCGGGCGCTGCTGGGCGGCGACTTCTACGACACCGTGCAGACCGGCGACGGCACCGTGCACGTGATGATCGGCGACGTCTGCGGGCACGGCCCGGACGAGGCGGCGCTGGGCGTCCAGCTGCGGATGGCGTGGCGGACGCTGGTGCTGGCCGGGCACGCCGGCGAGCAGCTGCTCGGCACGCTGGACACGGTGCTGGGGCACGAGCGGCGCAGCGAGGAGATCTTCACCACGCTGTGCATGATCACCATCGCGCCGTCGCTGCGCACCGCCCGGATGCACCTGGCCGGGCACCCCGCACCGCTGCTGTTCCGCGAGAGCGGCGAGGCCGGCGGCGGGACCGAGGTCGTCGCGCTGCCGGAGTACGCGCACGGCCCGGCGCTCGGCCTGGTGCCGGGCGCGGAGTGGCCGACGACCGAGATCGACCTGGGCGCGTCGTGGAGCCTGATGCTGTACACCGACGGGCTGATCGAGGGCCGGATCGGGGCGGGCCCGGCGCGGCTGGGCACCGACGGGCTGGTCGAGCTGGCCCGCAAGGCGCACGGCCGGGGCGCCGCGGGCCGGGGGCTGATCGACGCGCTGGTCGGCGAGGTCGAGGATCTGAACGGCGACGCCCTCACCGACGACCTGGCCGTCGTCCTGCTCTCCCGTGACGGCACCGCCACGGAGAAGTACTACCGTTCGTAGTTCCTGATCTTGCTGTGAGGTCCCTCACTTCGGCGTACGTACCCGAGTGACCGGTTTGCCCGGCCTGCTTTGATTCATAGCCTGCGGCTATGGAAACCAGTGCGCTGATGACTTGGATCGGGTGACCAGCGCAGACATAACGTGCAGGCCGTGGCTATAGCGATACCTGCGATCTACCGATCGACCGTCGGCAAGAAGGCCGTGATGGCCGTCACCGGCGGCGTCCTGGTGCTCTACCTGATCGCGCACATGGTCGGGAACCTCAAGATCTTCTATGGGGCGGAGAGCTTCAATCACTACGCGCACTGGCTGCGCACGATCGGCGAGCCCGCCGTCCCCCACCGCACGGTCCTGACCCTCGTCGAGGTCGTGCTGGCCGTCTCGGTGATCCTGCACATGTGGTCGGCGATCTCGCTGGCCCGCCGCGCCTCCCAGGCGCGCCCGGAGAAGTACCGCTCCAAGAAGAAGTCGCACGCGCAGGGCTACGCCACCCACACCATGCGGTACGGCGGCGTGATCATCGCGCTGTTCGTGATCTGGCACCTGCTGGACATGACCTTCCTGGTCGTCAACGGCGGCGGCCCCGACGCCACCCCGTACGAGCGGGTCGTCGAGGGCTTCGACCCCGCCCGCTGGCCCGTCACCGCCTTCTACGTCATCGCCCTCCTGCTGGTGGGCCTGCACCTGTGGCACGGGATCTGGAGCGCGTTCCAGACCCTCGGCCTGCGCAACCCGCGCAACGAGAAGGCCCTGCGGGCGCTGGCGGTCACGGTGGCCGCGCTGATCGTCGTCGGCTTCCTCGCCGTGCCCCTCTCTGTCACCGCCGGATGGGTGAGCTGAACATGACCGACACCTTCTACAAGTCGGGCGAGCCGATCGCCGACGAGAAGGCCCCCAAGGGCCCGATCGAGAACCGCTGGACCACGCGCAAGTTCGAGGCCAAGCTGGTCAACCCGGCCAACCGCCGGAAGAAGAAGATCATCATCATCGGCACCGGGCTGGCCGGCGGCTCGGCCGGCGCCACGCTCGGCGAGGCCGGCTACCACGTCGTCCAGTTCTGCTTCCAGGACAGCCCACGGCGCGCCCACTCGATCGCCGCCCAGGGCGGCATCAACGCGGCGAAGAACTACCGCAACGACGGCGACAGCGTCTACCGGCTGTTCTACGACACGGTCAAGGGCGGCGACTTCCGCGCCCGCGAGTCCAACGTGCACCGGCTCGCCGAGATCTCCACCCAGATCATCGACCAGTGCGTCGCGCAGGGCGTCCCGTTCGCCCGCGAGTACGGCGGCCTGCTCGACAACCGCTCGTTCGGCGGCACCCAGGTCTCCCGGACGTTCTACGCCCGCGGCCAGACGGGCCAGCAGCTGCTGCTCGGCGCGTACCAGGCGCTGATGCGCCAGGTCGACGCCGGCAACGTGGAGCTGCACGCCCGGCACGAGATGCTCGACCTGATCATGGAGGACGGCCGCGCCCGCGGCGTCGTCGTCCGCAACCTGATCACCGGCGAGGTCTCGCACCACACCGCCGACGCGGTGGTGCTGGCCAGCGGCGGGTACGGGAACGTCTACTTCCTGTCCACCAACGCCATGGGCTCCAACGTCACCGCCTCCTGGCGGGCGCACAAGCACGGCGCCTACTTCGCCAACCCCTGCTACACGCAGATCCACCCGACCTGCATCCCGGTCAGCGGCGACCACCAGTCCAAGCTGACCCTGATGTCGGAGTCGCTGCGGAACGACGGCCGCGTCTGGGTGCCGAAGAAGGCCGGCGACGAGCGGAAGCCGTACGACATCCCCGAGGACGAGCGCGACTACTACCTGGAGCGCATCTACCCGTCCTTCGGGAACCTGGTCCCCCGCGACATCGCCTCCCGCGCCGCCAAGAACGTCTGCGACGAGGGCCGCGGCGTCGGCCCCGGCGGCCTCGGCGTCTACCTCGACTTCGCCGACGCGATCGAGCGGCTCGGCCGCAAGGCCGTCGAGGCCAAGTACGGCAACCTCTTCGAGATGTACGAGCGCATCACCGGCGAGAACCCGTACGACGTGCCGATGCGCATCTACCCCGCCGTGCACTACACGATGGGCGGCCTGTGGGTCGACTACGACCTGCGGTCCAACATCCCCGGCCTGTTCGTGATCGGCGAGGCCAACTTCTCCGACCACGGCGCCAACCGGCTCGGCGCGTCCGCGCTGATGCAGGGCCTGGCGGACGGCTACTTCGTCCTGCCGAACACCGTCGGCGACTACATCGCCCGCACCGACCTGCCGCCGGTGCGGGAGTCCGCCGTCGCCGAGGCGGAGGCCCGGGTCAAGGACCAGATCGACCGGCTGCTGTCGATCGACGGGGACCGTTCCGTGGACTCCTTCCACCGCGAGCTCGGCCACATCATGTGGGAGTACTGCGGCATGGAGCGCACCGAGGAGGGCCTGAAGAAGGCCCTGGAGCTCATCCCGGCGCTGCGCGAGGAGTTCTGGACCCGAGTCAAGGTCACCGGCAAGGGCGAGGAGCTCAACCAGCAGCTGGAGAAGGCCGGCCGCGTCGCCGACTTCCTGGAGCTGGGCGAGCTGATGGTCATCGACGCGCTGCACCGCGCCGAGTCCTGCGGCGGCCACTTCCGCGCCGAGAGCCAGGACGAGGAGGGCGAGGCCAAGCGCGACGACGAGAACTTCGCCTACGTCGCCGCCTGGGAATGGGCCGGGGCGGACGAGCAGCCCGTCCTCCACAAGGAGGCCCTCGAGTTCGATTACTGCAAGCCGAGCCAGAGGTCGTACAAGTAATGAAGCTGACACTGCGCGTCTGGCGCCAGACCAGCCCCGAGACCAAGGGGAAGATGGTCGAGTACAAGCTCGACGACATCTCGCCCGACGCCTCGTTCCTGGAGATGCTGGACGTCCTGAACGAGAAGCTCATCGCCGAGGGCGAGGAGCCCGTCGCGTTCGACCACGACTGCCGCGAGGGCATCTGCGGCATGTGCTCGCTGGTCATCAACGGCACGCCGCACGGCCCCGAGCGGGCCACCACGACGTGCCAGCTGCACATGCGCAAGTTCAAGGACGGCGAGGTCATCGACGTCGAGCCGTGGCGCGCCAAGGCGTTCCCGGTCGTGAAGGACCTGGTCGTCGACCGCTCGGCGTTCGACCGGATCATCTCCTCCGGCGGGTTCATCTCGGCACCGACCGGCACCGCCCCCGAGGCGCACTCGACGCCGGTCCCCAAGCCGGACGCCGACAAGGCGTTCGAGGCCGCCGAGTGCATCGGCTGCGGCGCCTGCGTCGCGGCCTGCCCGAACGGCTCCGCCGCGCTGTTCCTCGGCGCCAAGGTCACCCACCTCGGCCTGATGCCGCAGGGCCAGCCCGAGCGCTGGGACCGCGTCGTCGGCATGCTCGACACCCACGACGAGGAGGGCTTCGGCGGCTGCACCAACACCGGCGAGTGCACCGTCGCCTGCCCGAAGGGCATCCCCCTCGACGTGATCGGCCGCCTCAACCACGACTACCTGAAGGCGACCGCCGGCGGCAAGAAGAAGTAGGGCTTCCACCTCAGCCCGCACCGGGGGTCCAGGGGGCGAAGCCCCTTGGCGGGGGTGCGGGGGCGGAGCCCCTGCCAAGGGGCGGGTGCTCCTTGGGCGAGCCTCCAGGCGAGCCCAAGGAGTGCGCGCCCCTTGCCGGGGGGTGTGGGGGGTCGCCCCCCCACACGGTTACCGCTTACCCATGATTGTTCCTAGGGCCTCCACACCTGCGGGGAGGCTGCCTCCCAGGGCGGCTTCGACCAGGTAGGTCTCCAGGGTCTCCTGGAAGGCGCGGGCGGCGTGGGTCAGGTCGACGTCCTTGCGGTGCGCGAGGGCGATCGTCCGCTGGAGGCCGGGGCCGGGCGAGCCTCGCCGGACGGGGCGGGCCCGGCCGCCGGGCTCGGTGGGGCGGACGGTGCGGACGCCCGTCGCCGGATCGTGCTCCTCGGCCAGGACCAGCGGCGTCCCGCGCAGGCCGGGGCGTCCGGCCAGCACCATGCTCGGGACGACGGCGATCCCCAGGCCCGCCTCGACGAACCGCAGCACCGCGTCCATCTCGCCGCCCTCGACGGCGAAGCGCGGCTCGAAGCCGGCGGCGCGGCAGGCGCCGATCGTCGCCTCGCGCAGGTCGTACCCGGAGCGGAACATCACCAGCGGCCGGTTGCGCAGGTCCTCGATCCGCAGGTACGGGCGGCGCGTGATCTGGGACGGCTCGGCGGGCGAGGCGACCACCAGGTTCTCGCGCAGGATCGAGGTCGTCTCCAGCGGCGGGTCCCCGGGCAGCGGCAGGATGACCAGCGCCAGGTCGAGCAGGCCCCGGGTCAGGTCGCGGACCAGGTCGCGCGAGCCGCCCTCCTCCACGATCAGCCGGATGCCCGGATAGGTGTCGTGGAAGCGCCGCAGCACGTCGCCGAGCAGGCCCGCGCACAGCGACGGCGTGGCGCCGAGCCGGACGCGGCCGCGGCGCAGCCCGGCCAGCTCCTGCACCTCCAGCCGGGCCGTGTCGACGTCGGCGAGGATGCGCTTGGCCAGCGGCAGCAGCGCCTCGCCCGCCGGCGTGAGGGTGATGTTCCCGCGCGCGCGGCTGAACAGCGAGGCCCCCAGCTCCGCCTCCAGCGCGCGGATCTGCTTGGACAGCGAAGGCTGCGCCACACGCAGGATCTCGGCCGCCTGGGTGAAGTGCCGGACCTCCGCGACCGCGACGAAGTAGGCGAGCTGCTGCAACTGCATCCTGCACAGGGTACGACCATCCTGGTCAGCGGCCCCTGCCAGCCCCGCCGCGGGCGGGGCGCACGGGACGCCGGAGCACCGCCGTGGACCGTGGTCCACGAGAGGTCCGCCGGAGGTCAGCGGGCGTGCCGGCGGAGGGCCTGGAGGTCGTGCACGATGACGCGGCGGCGGCCGGTCTCGATCCAGCCGTGCCGGCGCAGCGTGCCGAGCGCCTTGCTGACGGCCTCCCGGGACGCGCCGACCCAGCCGGCCAGCTCCTCCTGCGACAGGTGCAGGGTGATCTGGACGCTCGTCCGGTCGCCGGCGCCGTTCGGGACGGCCTCGCCGCCGGGCGCGGGGCGGGGCGCGGGCACGTGCGGGGCGCGGCCGCCGGACGCGGCCCGGCCCTTGGAGCGGCCGTCGGGGTCGTACGGCTCGCCGAACCGCTCGGCCAGCTCGACGAGGCGCTGCGCGACCCGGCCGGTGGCGTCGTACATGCCGAACTCGACGCGCTTGCGGTCGGCCTCCCGCCAGCGCCGGCAGAGCATCCGCATGACGATGATCGACACCCGGCCGTGCCTGCTCAGGAACGACGTGAACTGGTCCTCGGTGAGCGTCAGCACCCGGGCGGGCTCCAGCGTGGCGACGGTGGCGGACCGGGGCAGGTGGTCGATGGCGGCCACCTCGCCGACCAGCGCGCCCGGGCCCCGCACGTCCAGGAGGGCCTCGCCGCCGTGCTCGCGGTAGGAGAACGCCTTGACCTTGCCGCCGTAGATGACCGCGACCGAGGTGGTCGTCTCGCCCTCGTGGAAGAGCACCTCGCCGCGCTTCAGGTCGCGGAACCGGCCCCGCGCCTCCAGGTCCGCGCGCTCCGCAGGGGTGAGCTCGGCAAGGAAGGAGCCAGGCTCGAAGGCGGTCATGGATCCACGCTAAACGAGGGGACCACTTCACGGGACTGGCAGTGAAATCACGAAACCGTCACGCGTTGTGTGAACTTCTCCCTATTCGCCCCCGCCTTTCGGGACCAGAGTGGGTCCCGGCGTGTGCGACCGCGAGGTCGCCCCCTGGGGCTGCGGCGTTCATGGGGAACGGCGGTACGGCGGGCGGCGGCGACGGGGGCACGCCGCCCGCCGTCGCCCCGCCCCGTCCCGTCACCATCCGGTCGGATACCGGATCACCCGCAGGTACGGCTGGGCCGAGTTCGCCTTCTGCGCGATCACGAACAGGTCCTCGCAGGTCCCGCTCCACGCCAGCCCGCGCGGCGCCAGCGTGCGGTCGCCGCCCAGGTCGAACGCCTTCACCGGGGACGAGCCGCCCACCTTGTAGATCCTGATGTCGTCGGGCATGCTCGTCCGCCGCCCGGCCGCCACGTGCCTGCCGTCGGGGGAGGCGGCGACCGCGTTCGGGAAGGCGCCGGTGTGGTACGACCCGCGCCCGGCCAGGTCGCCGGTGGCGAACGCCTCCGCGTGGTCGCGCGAGCCCGAGGCGCTGTAGAGGGAGGCGCCGCCGGGGGCCAGGCCGATGTCGGAGAGGTTGGACCCGGCCACCTCGCCGGTGGCGCCGCGCCGCAGGTCCGCCCCGTCGACGGAGTAGACGGTCAGGGCCGACAGCGACAGGGCCGCCTGGCCGGCCACGACCGGGCCGTCGCCGCCGCCGTCGGACGCCAGCATCGGCGGGCGCTGGTACCGGACGCCCTGCTGCTCGTCCAGCGTGACGGCGGGCGGGTCGGCGGCGGTGTCGAGCCGGCCGATCCCGCCGTTCCAGGACTC
Source organism: Spirillospora sp. NPDC029432 (assembly GCF_040703975.1). Classification (NCBI taxonomy): domain Bacteria; kingdom Bacillati; phylum Actinomycetota; class Actinomycetes; order Streptosporangiales; family Thermomonosporaceae; genus Spirillospora; species Spirillospora sp. NPDC029432. Next base: position 144,513 of record NZ_JBEZWH010000002.1, on the reverse strand, counting down.
TCCGCAGCCGTACCCGAACCAGATCGCGGCGCCGGTGCGGGCGAGCTGCTCGGGGCAGGTCCGCGCGCCGGTCGGGTAGCGTGCCCGCTCGGCGAACGTCCTGGTGTCGATCGCCGAGATCGCGTCACCGGCGGCCTGCGCCACGTACAGCGTCGCGCCGTCCGCGGAGAGCGCCATGCCGCTCGCCCCGTACTGCCCGTCGATCCTCTTCTTCACGTGGCCGAAGAAGTCGGTCACCAGGACCGCGTTGGACGACGGCCCGCCCGACACGTACACCCTCTTGCCGCGGTCGTCGACGACCATGGCGGCGTACGCGGGCAGCGGCAGCGCCGTCTCGCCCACCGCCCCCGCCCGCGCCGCCGCGGGCGCTCCCGCGGCCACCAGCCCGGCGCCCGCGACCAGCACCGCCAGCGCTCCGGCGAGCAGTTTCATGTTCCCTCCCATCGCTCGGGGAATCGCTGGTGACGATCGCCGCTGGAACGGCTTCCGACAAGGTGCCGGAACCCGGTGCGGGAAACGGGGCGCCCGCGGCGCGGACGGCGCGCCACGTGCGGCGTCTCCGAAATCCGCGAACGGTTTACCGGAACGCGCGTCCTGCTCCGGCCAGCCGCCGTCCCGGCCGTTCCCGGCCATTCACATGCGATTGAACGGACGATCGCCGCTTTAAGGTCATCGTGAATGACCACCGGGCCATTCCGCGCCGACCTCCCGCGCATCCGTTTTTCACACGTGAAAGGGAGTTCGGGAAGGGCCGCCGGACCTCGCCCGCCGATGTCCGAATAACTGGTTTTCTGCATTCTTGACCGGCGTGCCCTTCCGGGCTGTCGTGATCTCGCACCTTGCATCGGGTGACGCGAGAGAGGCGAGGTCATGGTGCGAGCACGGCGATTCGCGAGCTTGGCGGTGGTCCCACTGCTGTTGGCGGCCCTGCTGCCGGCCGGCCCGGCAGGCGCCGTGCCGGGCCGTTCGCCCGGGAGTTCGCCCGGGAAGCCGCCCGCGCGCTCCGCGGCGCCGAAACCGCCGCCCTCCTTCAAGGCCGAGCGCGCCGCGCACGACCGTGCCGTGGGGGCCGCGCAGGCGAAGGCCCGCGCACGCGACCAGCTGCCCGAGACCCGCGCCCTCCGAAGCGAGGACGCCAACCCGGCCTACGACGCGCCGGCGATGCCGCAGCGCATGCAGCCCGGCACCGAGGAGACCGTCGACGTCACCGTGACCAACACGACCGGCGCGGCGCTGCCCGCCGACCGGTGGGTGCTGTCGTACCGCTGGACGACCCGCGAGGGCCGCGACGTCACCAGCCTCGCCAACCAGCGCGCCACGCCGCTGCCCGCGGACCTCGCCCCGGGCGCCGAGGCGGCGGTCAAGGCCCAGGTGCGCTCGCCCGACCCGCTGTTCGGCAACTCCCGCGAGGAGTTCACCCTGACCTGGGACCTGTACGACAAGGTGGGCCGGCAGTGGCTGTCGCGGTCCGGCGTCGAGGGGCTCGCCCAGGACGTGACCGTCGAGGACGCCACGTCCGGGCAGCTCGGGCTGGAGAAGTTCTACCAGTACTCGGGCGTGAACACCGGTTCCGGCTCCGACATCAAGGTCAACCAGTTCTCCGGCAACGCGGTCTGGGGCTACACGCCGTTCTCGCACCCGTCGCGCGGCCCGACGACGTTCCTGCGCCTGGCGTACAACAGCCTGGACACCTCGGACGTGTACGCCGGCCCCGGCTGGACGATCTCGGCGTCCAGCGTGCAGCGCCTCGGCACGCCGCTCCAGTTCTCCGGCGGGCTCCCCGGCCATCCGGCGAGCGTCACGCTCGTGGACGGCGACGGCACGTCCCACGTCTACAAGCTCAACAAGAACGGCAGCCTCGACCCCTCGAAGTGGACGTACGACTCCCCCGCCGGCGTCCATCTGCGCCTGCAGAAGAAGGCCGCCAAGGGCGACCGCGCCTGGGTCATGACCAAGCCCGACCGCACCGAGTTCTTCTTCGACGCCCAGGGCTACCAGACCGCCGTCGTCGACAAGAACGGCAACCCCCTCAGCCTCACCTACGAGCGCACGCTGATCGGCGGCCGCAACACCGGGATGCTCAAGCACATCACCGACGCCACCGGCCGGCGCACCCTCACCGTCGACTACTACCAGCGCGGCGACTCGTTCTGGCACGTCGCGGACGGCCGCAAGCTGCTCGGCGCCGACCTGTCGCTCGACCCGATCATCAACAAGGTCAAGTCGATCACCGATGTGTCCGGCCGCCGGCTGGACTTCGTCTACTCCGACAAGGGCCTGCTCGCCGAGCTCATCGACGGGGCGCAGGACACCCGTACGGCCAAGTTCTTCGGGTTCTTCTACGACAAGGCGGGCCTGCTCGACAACCCCAAGCTCACCGCCGTCAACGACCCGCTGGGCCACGGCACCGCGATCTCGTACACCGACCAGCCGGGGCGGCGCTGGGTCGACCGGCTCACCGACCGGCGCGGCAAGAGCACCGGCTTCGGCTACTCCGACCCCGACGGCCACGCCGGCGCGAAGATCCAGTCCACCGTCACCGACGCCAACGGCCATACCTCCACGTACGTGATCGACGGCTTCGGCCGGCCCGAGCGCGTCACCAACGCGAAGAACCAGACGTCCACGCTGACCTGGGACGACGACAACAACGTCAGCCGCCTGGCGGAGGCCGGGGGCGCGGTCAGCACCTGGCGGTTCGACAAGAAGACCGGCTATCCGCTGGAGATCCGCGACCCCGAGGCCAACAAGAACGGCACTCCCCCGACCAGGATGACCTACGACACGAGCCTGGACGGGTACGTGGCCGACCCGGCGTCCAAGACCAGTCCCGAGGGCCGCAGGTGGACGTTCGAGCACGACGGCAAGGGCAACGTCCTGTCGGTCACCGACCCCAAGGGCAACGCCACCGCCGAGGCGGGCGACTACACCACCCGCTACGAGTACGACGAGCACGGCCAGCTGACCAGGTCGACCGACCCGAACGGCAACCCGACGCAGTACGGCGACTTCGACCCGTCCGGCTACCCGAGGAGCATCACCAACGCGCTCGGCCACAGGTCCACCGCCGCCTACGACGTCCTCGGCAACGTCGTCTCCAGCACCGACCCGCTGGGCAAGACCAGCAGCTACACGTTCGACTCGTTCGGGCGGCCGCTGTCGTCCAAGATCCCCAAGGACCAGGCGAACGGCGAGTTCGTCTTCGCGCCGGGGCCCGAGTACGACAAGAACGACAACACCGTCACCGACATCTCCCCGAACGGCGCCGTCACCCGGTTCCAGTACGACGCCAACGACAAGCCCGTCAGCGTCCTGTCGCCGCAGGACACCGCCGACTCCGAGGTGCGGCGCGCGACCCTCGCCTACGACGACGCCGGCAACCTGGTCCGGCAGACGTCGCCCCGCGGCAACCTCACCGACGATCCGGACGACTTCACCACCACCTTCGCCTACGACGAGCTGAACCGCCCGGTCAGGGCCGTGAACGCCCAGGGCGGCGTGACGACCTCCGAGTACGACGTCGCCGGCAACCTCGTCAAGACGGCCGACCCGCGCAAGAACGCCACCCCCGACCCGGGCGACTACTCGGCCCGGTTCGTCTTCGACCTCAACGGGCGGCCGGTCAAGACCTTCGACGCCATCGGCAAGGAGGTCGCGCAGCGCTTCGACCTGGACGGCCTGGTGGTCGGCGAGACCGACCAGGACGGCAACGAGCGCACGTACCGGCACGACGAGCGCGGCAAGCTCGTCGAGAGCCGGGTACCGCACCGCCGCGACGGCGGGAACACCGTGTACCGGACGACCCGGTACGTCTACGACCAGGCGGGCAACCGGACGAAGATCATCACCCCGCGCGGGGTGGAGACCGAGGGCGAGCCCGACGACTTCGTCCAGGAGACCGTCTACGACGCGCTCAACCGGGTCAAGGAGGAGCTCTCGGCCTACGATCCGGGCGACGGCCGCTACAACAGGCCCGACCGCACGCTCTACGACTACGACCCGGCCGGGCGTCTGGAGAAGGTCTCCAAGCCGCCGTCGTCCGGCGAGTCGGTCCGCAACGACACGCGCTTCGGCTACTACGACAACGGCTGGATCAAGACCTCCACCGACCCGTGGGAGATCGTCAACTCCTACGACTACGACCCGCTGGGCAACCAGACCAAGAACACGCTGACCAGCGCCGGCGGGTCGGTCTCGCGGACCATGGACTGGGAGTTCTACCCCAGCGGGAGGCTCGCTCGGCGTTCCGACCTGGGCGCACCGGTGGGCCGCGACGAGCTCGTCCTCGACGACTCGCAGAAGTACAGCGTCTCGTCCCAGGGCGACTGGAAGGGGACGCCCGGCGCGAAGGGCGCCTACCGCTCCGACGCGCGCACCCACCGCGGCGGCTCGGGCGCCGACCTGTTCGGATGGCAGCCGATCATCCCGCGGAGCGGCACGTACGAGGTCGCGGTCCGCTACCCGGAGGCGAAGGGCGCGGCCAAGGACGCCACGTACACCATCACCCACGCCGGCGGCGCCACCACGACGCGGACGGTCGACCAGAGCAGGAACGCCGGCGGCTGGGTCTCGCTCGGTTCGTACAACTTCACCGAGGGGCGCGGGCAGCACGTGACGCTGTCGGGCAAGGCGTCCGGGACGGTGACGGCCGACGCCGTCCGGCTCGTCCGCGACAACTCGCGCGACGTGGACGAGGAGCGCAAGGAGTTCCTGTACGAGTACGACGCCGACGGCAACCTCGACCGGATCGAGGACCGCACGCCCGGCGCCCGCATCCCCACCTACCTGCTCGCCTACGACGAGCTCGACCAGATCACCCGGCTCCAGGAGAAGTCGGGCGACGCCGTCCGCAACACCACGACGTTCACCTACGACGAGAACGGCAACGCCAGGACGAGGACGCACGACGAGGTGTGGTCGGAGTTCGAGTACGACCCGCGTGACCTCGTCGCGAAGGTGACCAACGCGCGGTCGCCGTCCGCCTCCGACAAGAACGTCACGACGTACTCGTACACGGCGCGCGGCCAGGTCGACAGGCAGACCAAGCCGAACGGCAACACCGTCGAGTACGCCTACAACCTCGACAGGACCATCGCGTCCCAGACCGAGCGCAAGAGCGGCGGCGCCGTCGTCGCCCAGCACGACCTGACCTACGGCCCCAACGGCGACCCGGTCAAGGACGTGGCGCGGGTCATGAACGCCGACAACCACGGCGCGACGCTCGACACGACGCACTCGTTCGCGTACGACCCGCGCGACCGCATCGCCAGGGTCGACAAGGAAGGCGACCGGCCCGGCACCGAGCGGTTCGTCCACGACGCCAACAGCAACGTGATCGAGCAGACCGCCGACGAGCGCACCACCCGCTACGACTACGACCGCAACCGGCTGGTCTCCGCCACCACGGACGGCGTCACCTCCACCTACCGCTACGACCCGCTCGGACGGCTCGGCTCGGTGTCGTCGGGCGGGCAGACCGTGGAGCAGAACAGGTACGACGGGTACGACCGGCTCTCCGAGCACACCACCGGGACGGGCGACGCGGCCCGGCGCTCGGTCTACACCTACGACCCGTTCGACCGTACGGCCACCACGACCAAGAACGCCGGCGGCGAGGAGGAGAAGCGCACGGCGCTGAACTACCTCGGGCTCACCTCGGAGGTGCTCTCCGAGGAGGAGGCCGGGAAGATCGTCAAGCGCTACCAGGCGTCCCCGACCAGCAAGATCACCCAGATCAAGCACGACGAGGGCGAGGACGACGAGGTCTCGCACTACGTCTACCACCCCAAGGGCGACGTCGAGGCCATCACCGACGACGACGGGAACACGCGGGCCACCTACGGGTACACCGCCTACGGGCAGAACGACGAGTCCCGGTTCACCGGCGTCGACAAGCCCGACCCGGCGCGGCCCGCCAAGGACCCGTACAACGCCTACCGGTTCAACGGCCAGCGCTTCGACGAGACGTCCGGTACCTACGACATGGGGTTCCGGAACTACTCGCCGGGCCTGAACCGGTTCCTGACCCGCGACATGTACGCGGGCGCGCTGAGCGATCTGCGGCTGGCGGCCGACCCGTTCGGCGGGAGCCGCTACGCGTTCGCCGGCGGGAACCCGATCACGCACGTCGAGCTGGACGGGCACGGCTGGTACGACTGGGTCTCGGGCATCGGCCACGGCGCGCTCGACGTCGTCGGGCTGATCCCCGGGGTCGGCGAGGTCGCCGACGGCATCAACGCCGCCTGGTCCGGCATCGAGTGCGTGGCCGGCTACCAGTCCGAGAACTCGTGCGTGGACGCGGCCCTGTCCGCCGCCGCCATGATCCCGTTCGCGGGCTGGGGGTCGACGGGCGCCAAGTGGACCCGGAAGGGCACGCAGGCCGCGGAGGCGCTCTCGGACGCGGGACGGCGCGTCGATCCGCCGCCCACCGTACGGCCGGCGCCGGACGCCCCGCCGGCCCGGGATCCCGCGCCGACGCCGCCGCGCGACGACCCGGCACCCCCGCCGCGGAACGACCCGGCACCGCCGCCGCGGAACGACCCCGCGCCGCCGCCGCGGGACACGCCCGACCCGCCCCCACGCCAGGACGGACCGGCGGCCTGCCCGGTGCGCAGCAGCTTCCTGCCCGGCACGCGGGTCCTCATGGCCGACGGCACGAGCAGGCCGATCGAGGACGTGAAGGCCGGCGACACGGTGGCGGCCACCGACCCGGAGACGGGCGAGACCCGTGCCCGCCGGGTCACCCGGACCCTCAGCAGCAAGGGCACCAAGCGGCTGGTCGAGATCACCGTCCGCCGCCCCGGCTCGGGCACCGGCTCGGGGTCCGGTGGTGACGGTGCGCGGACCGCGACGGTCACGGCGACCGAGAATCACCCGTTCTGGCTCCCGGTCGGCCGCCACTGGGCCACCGCCGGCGAGCTGAAGCGGGGCGCGTGGCTGCGGATGGCCGACGGCGGCTGGGCGCGGGTGACCGAGGTCGCCGAGCGCACGGTCTCCGGCCGGCGGGTGCACAACCTGACCGTCGCGGGGACGAGCACGTACCACGTGGTGTTCGGCGGGCTCGGCGGCGCGCTGGTCCACAACGACCCGCCGCGCATCCCGCCGGGGTCCTGCGGCGGCCAGGGCTCCGGGCAGCCGGTCACCGACGAGCTGCGCGACCACTACTTCGGCGGCACCGGCCCGGTCGAGTGCATGTACTGCGGCATGCCGACCGCAGGCGCGGTCGAGCACCGCTGGCCGCGCTCGCGGGGCGGCGACCTGGAGGAGACCAACACCGGCCCGGTCTGCCGGCACTGCAATTCCTCCAAGCGCGACCGCTACACGCCGAAGAACCCGCCCCCGGGATATGTCGGTAAATGGCCGCCGCCCTGGTGGCCGACGGACATGCAGGTCGCCTACGTACTGAAGTACGGGCCGCCCCGGTGGGTCCGGTGACATAGGCGGCTCCGGCGCCCCGGCCGTACCGCGCGAATACCGCGCGATACGGCCGGGGCGCCAATTCGAGCGAGGGAACGATTCCGAGAATCGGACGCCGGAAAAGCGGCTGTTAGGATCGCGGCGTGGTCGACGAGCGCGACATCTGCGTGCACAGGGACCCGGTGGGACGGGACCGGGCCGACTTCATCATCATGTGCGACCTCACCGGCTCCCGCATGCCCGGCCGCTGGGAGCAGCTGTGGGCGCGCACGCTGGACGGCGGGCTCTACGAGATCTGCTGCGTCCCGTTCTTCGCCTACGGCCTGAGCCTCGGCGACGAGGTCTCCGCCAGATCGGCACCGGAGTTCGAGTGGGTCGTCGACTCGGTGGTGCGGCCCGCCCCGGGCACCACGCTCCGGGCCGCGTTCCGCGACCGCGACCGCGAGACCGTACGGGACGGCCAGCGGGAGATCGTCGCCGCCGCCGAACGGGCCGGGCTGCCGTACGAGATCCACCGGTTCGGCTACCTCGCCGTCCACTACCCGGGCCCGCCGGCCACCGCGGAGCTGGACGAGGTCCTCGACCCCCTCGCGGCGGAAGGGATCCTCGAAAAGGAGACCTCCCGCCCGCTCTGACCGCGGGCGCGCCGCGGCCGGAACGGACGGGAGGAGGGGACGCGGGGGGACGAGGGGCGGGCCCCCGTCACGCCGAGGGGGTGTCCTGCCCCTTCTTGACGATGCCGAGCTTGCTGCCGAGCCAGACCACCGGGTCGTACTTGCGGCCGACGACCCGTTCCTTCATCGGGATCAGCGCGTTGTCGGTGATCTTGATGTGCTCGGGGCACACCTCGGTGCAGCACTTGGTGATGTTGCAGAAGCCCAGCCCGTGGTCCTCCTGCGCGATGTTGCGCCGGTCGGCCGCGTCCGCCGGGTGCATCTCCAGCTCACCGATCCGCATGAGGAAGCGCGGCCCGGCGAAGTCGGGCTTGTTCTCCTCGTGGTCGCGGATGACGTGGCAGACGTTGTTGCACAGGAAGCACTCGATGCACTTGCGGAACTCCTGCGAGCGCTCGACGTCCACCTGCTGCATCCGGAACTCGCCCGGCTTGGTGTCGCCCGGGTCGAACGACGGGATCTCCCGCGCCTTCTCGTAGTTGAACGACACGTCGGTGACCAGGTCGCGGATCACCGGGAACGTGCGGATCGGGGTGACGGTGATGGTCTCGTCCGGCTCGAACGTCGACATCCGGGTCATGCACATCAGCCGCGGCATGCCGTTCACCTCGGCCGAGCAGGACCCGCACTTTCCGGCCTTGCAGTTCCAGCGGACGGCCAGGTCGGGGGCCTGCGTCGCCTGCAGCCGGTGGATGATGTCGAGGACGACCTCGCCCTCGTTCACCTCCACGCTGTAGTCGACCAGCTCGCCCTCGCCCTCGTCGCCGCGCCAGACCCGGAACTTGGCGTCGTAGCTCATCGGTCGGTCTCCTCGGTCTCGTCGGCGTCGGCGGCGGTCGCACCGGCGGGCACGGCGGGCCCGGCGCCGGCGGCCGCGCCCGGCAGCTCCGCGCCGGTGAGGTACTTCTTCAGCTCGTCGGTCTCGAACAGCTCCAGCAGGTCGGCGCGCATCGGCTCCATCGGCTGGCGCTTCAGCTCCACGTGCGGGGCGTCGGGGTCGCCGGCCAGCCGGCAGACGAGGTTGACCTTCCGCCACTCCGCCGACATCCCGGGGTAGTCCTCGCGGGTGTGGCCGCCGCGGCTCTCCTGGCGTTCCAGCGCGGCCCGCGCGATCGCCTCCGAGACCAGCAGCATGTTGCGCAGGTCCAGCGCCAGGTGCCAGCCCGGGTGGTAGCCGCGGCCGTCGTTCACCGCGACCGGCTCGACGCTGACGTTCGCGACGCGCTCGCGCAGCTTCTCCAGCGCGGCGAGGGCCTGCTTGATCTCCTCTTCCCTGCGGATGATGCCGACCAGGTCGTTCATCGTCTGCTGGAGCTCGGCGTGCACGGCGTACGGGTTCTCGCCGCCCTCGCGCTCGAACGGCGCCAGCGCCTCGGCCGCCGCCGCCTCGATCTCGGCCTCGGGCAGCGCCGGCCGCGCCGCCAGCGCGTCCACGTACTCGGACGCGCCCAGCCCGGCCCGGCGGCCGAACACCAGCAGGTCGGTCAGCGAGTTGCCGCCCAGCCGGTTGGAGCCGTGCATGCCGCCCGAGCACTCGCCCGCCGCGAACAGGCCGGGGACCAGCGCCGCGCCCGTGTCGGGGTCGACCTCCACGCCGCCCATCACGTAGTGGCAGGTCGGGCCGACCTCCATCGCCTCCTTGGTGATGTCGACGTCGGCCAGCTCCTTGAACTGGTGGTGCATCGCCGGCAGCCGCCGCTTGATCTCCTCGGCGCCGCCCGGCATCCGGCCCACGACGGTGAGGAAGACGCCGCCGGCCGGTGAGCCGCGGCCCGCCTTCACCTCACTGTTGATCGCCCGCGCCACCTCGTCGCGCGGCAGCAGCTCGGGCGGGCGCCGGTTGTTGTCGGGGTCGTCGTACCAGCGGTCGCCCTCCTCCTCGGTGGTGGCGTACTGCGCCTTGAACACCTCGGGGATGTAGTCGAACATGAACCGCTTGCCCTCGGAGTTCTTCAGCACCCCGCGGTCACCGCGCACCGACTCGGTGACCAGGATGCCCTTCACCGACGGCGGCCAGACCATCCCGGTCGGGTGGAACTGCACGAACTCCATGTTCAGCAGCGTCCCGCCGGCCAGCAGCGCCAGCGCGTGCCCGTCGCCGGTGTACTCCCACGAGTTGGACGTGACCTTGAACGCCTTGCCGATGCCACCGGTCGCGAGCACCACCGCCGGCGCCTCGAACACGACGAACTTGCCGGTCTCGCGGACGTACGCGAACGCGCCCGCGATGGCGCCCGACTCGTCCAGCAGCAGGCGGGTCACGGTGGTCTCGGCCCACACCTTGATCCGCGCGTCGTAGTCGCCGTGCTCGCGGTGGTCCTCCTGCTGGAGCGCGACGATCTTCTGCTGCGCGGTGCGGATCAGCTCCAGGCCGGTGCGGTCACCGACGTGCGCCAGCCGCGGGTACTCGTGCCCGCCGAAGTTGCGCTGGCTGATCTTGCCGTCCTTGGTGCGGTCGAACAGCGCGCCCCAGTGCTCCAGCTCCCAGACGCGGTCCGGGGCCTCCTTGGCGTGCAGCTCCGCCATCCGCCAGTTGTTGAGGAACTTGCCGCCGCGCATGGTGTCGCGGAAGTGCACCTGCCAGTTGTCGTTGGGGTTGACGTTCCCCATCGCCGCGGCGGCGCCGCCCTCGGCCATCACCGTGTGCGCCTTGCCGAACAGCGACTTGGAGATGATCGCGGTCTTCTTGCCCTGGAGCCGCGCCTCGATCGCGGCGCGCAGCCCGGCGCCGCCCGCGCCGATCACCACGACGTCGTACGAGTGCCTCTCGATCTCTGTCATTGATCTACAGGCCCCCTCAGTTGAAGAATCGCAGGTCGGAGATTGTCTCGCTGGCCACGAGCATCACGTAGAAGTCGGCCACCACCAGCGAGCCCAGGGTGATCAGCGCGTACTGGCCGTGCCGCTGGTTCATCTTGGAGACCTGGCCCCACATCCAGTACCGCACCGGGTGCTTGGAGAAGTTCTTGAGCCGCCCGCCCACGATGTGCCGGCAGGAGTGGCAGGACAGCGTGTACAGCCACAGCAGGATCACGTTCGCGGTCAGGATCAGGCTGCCCAGGCCGACGCCGAACCCGCCGTCCTTGCCGTGGTACGCCAGGATCGCGTCGTAGGTGTTGACGAGCGAGATGAGCACCGCGGCCAGCCAGAAGTAGCGGTGCAGGTTCTGCCCGATCAGGGGGAAGCGCCGCTCGCCGGTGTACTTCTTGTGCGGCTCGCGGACGGCGCACGCGCTCGGGGACGCCCAGAACGACCGGTAGTACGCCTTGCGGTAGTAGTAGCAGGTCAGCCGGAACAGCAGCAGGAACGGCAGCGAGATCGCCGCGAACGGGATCCAGCCCCGCGTCCCCTCCGGCAGGAACGTCCCGAACTCCGCGGCGCTGCCGGTGTGGCCGTTCACCGTCACGTCGTTGCAGATGTCGTTCAGGCAGGGCGAGTAGAACGGCGTGAGGTAGTGGAACTCGGGCACGTAGAACGCGGAGCCCCAGAAGGCCCGGACGGTCGCGTACACCACCCACGCCGTGAAGATCACGAAGGTCGTGACCGGATAGAGCCGCCAGTTGTCCTTGCGGAGCGTACGTTCCTTGATCTGGGCGCGCGCCTTGCCCGGCGCCTCCACAGTGCTCATCGATCGCTCTCCTGAGCTCGGGTCATCGGTTCCCCGTACCACGGTCGAACGCACATATGCCGCCGTCGCGCCCCGGCCGCACGCGGGCGGTAACGCCGCGTGTGCGTCTCCAGCGAGGCGACCATACGCCCTTTGACCTGGCCTGTGACATACATAACAGCCAGCGCCCCGTGTGAGCCTGACCACAGGCTATGGCATCCGCGAGCCCCGGACGGCGCGCGCCCGCCCCATAACCAGTCGTTATGACTTCAAGGAATGGACACGAGCGCCGGAAAGCATGATCAACGAACTGCTATGCGCCCAGCGTGCGCGCCAGGTGCTCCTCGGCCTCGGCGGTGCGGCCGTTGCCGTACACCCGGAGCACCTGGGCGAGCTCCGGGTAGGCGGTGTCGATGAGCGCCGCCGCGCCCTCGATCTCCTGCGCGGACGCGACCGCGCGCAGGAGCGCCTGCAACGCACGGGCAGGCGACCCCGCCGGCACCCGCTCCGCCGTCGCCCGCAGGCCGGGGGTCGTGGCCGCCGTCTCGGCCCGGATGCGGTCGAGGCGGGCGGCGACCTCGCCCGCCGGCAGGTCGCCGAAGCCCGGCTCGGCGGCCAGCTCCTCGGCCGCCGCGAGGCGGTTCAGCACCGCCGGGTTGCTGATCTTCGCGCGCTGCCCGGACATGAGCTGGGACAGCATCGGCGGCGACAGCCCGAGCACCCCGGCCAGCCCCGACTGCGAGAGCCCCAGCCGGTCGAGCAGCCTGCGGAACCGGTCGCCGAGCGGCTCGCCGTACCACTCGGCCTGCAGCGCCCGGTTACGGGCGACGATGTCGCTCACGCCGTGAAACCCCTTGACGGTTCGCAAGTGCAAACACTATCTTCGCCGATGCACGCGGCACCTCCCATCGTGCCACGTCATCGATCATTTGCATATGCGACCCCCTGGAGTGGTACGAGATGACGATCAGACGCCGCACGGCGGGACTGGCGGCGCTCGCGGTGCTGCTGGCCGGATGCTCGGGCCTGCCCGGCGGGGACGGCTCCGGCGACTCGGGCAATTCGGATGGCTCGGGCGGCTCGGGGGTCGAGTCGGGCGGCGGCAGGCCCGGCGTCGACGCCACCGGCAAGCCGGTGGCCGCCGGCACCTTCGACACGCCGGTCGCCGAGGGCGCCAAGGTCGAGATCGCCGTGATGGGCCTGCGGGTCCGGGGCAAGCTGGCCACCCTCACGATGCGGCTCACCCCGCGGCTGCCGGCCACCACCGAGCAGACCCCCAACCCGTACGAGCTCAACGGCAGGGACGGCCTCGACACCGCGCTCATCGACCCGGTCAACCTCAAGCGCTACGTCGTCGTCAAGGACTCGGCCGGCAACGAGCTGCAGACCGACTACATCACGGTCGACACGCGCAACAACCAGCCGAGCCTGCACACCTACACGTTCGCCGCGCCGCCGGAGAACGTGAAGTCGCTCGACCTGCAGTACGGCTCGTGGCCGACGTTCCGCAACATCCCGGTCGAGCGGTGACCGCGCGCCGCCCCGCCGTCGTCGCGGCCGCCCTGGTCCTCGTCCTCGGCGTGCCGGGGATCGCGGGCGCCGACCCGGACGTCCCCGACGGCAACCTGAGCGCGGCCGTCCACGGCATCGACCCCGCCTCGTACGTGCACGGCATCGACCTCTCCCGGTTCGTGCAGCCGCTGGAGTCCGAGGAGGTCAGCGGCGGCCGGGTCACCGTGCGCATCTCCGCCGACGTGCTGTTCGACTTCAACGAGGCCACCCTCACCGACGCCGCGCGCCGCCGCATCGCCCGGCTCGCCGCCCGGCTCCGGCAGGCCACCGGCACGATCGAGGTCTCCGGCCACTCCGACAGCGTCGGCGAGGCCGCGTACAACCAGGCCCTCTCGACCCGGCGCGCCGAGGCCGTCAAGGCCGAGCTGGAACGCCTCATGACCGGCTCCGCCGCCCGCGTCGAGGCGACCGGCCACGGCGAGACCCGGCCGGTCGCCCCCAACACCAGCGGCGGCAAGGACGACCCCGCCGGGCGCGCCAAGAACCGCCGCGTCGACATCACCTTCCAGAAGAGCTGACGCCATGAGGATCCCGGCGGCCGTGACGGCCCTCCTCCTGCTCACCTCCGCCTGCGCGGGCGGCTCGCCCGAACGGCCCGCCTCGACCGGGACGGGGGCCGTCCCGTCCAAGGCGGGCACCGCCCCGACCCCGGCGGCCACCGGTCCCGAGCCCACGAGCTGCCCTAATGGGGGCCAGCTGATTCCCGCGGTGGAGTACCCCGCGGTGCACGCCGATCCGGTGCACGTCCCCGCTGCCACCGTCGGCGGCCGGACCGTCCCCGCCGTCACGATCCCGGGCGTCGACATCCCCGGCGGGCGGATCCCCGCCCAGTGCGTCGACATCCGGCCCGCGCCCGGCGGCTGCCTGAGCGCCGTCCACATCCCGGCGACCGGGATCCCCGCCGTGACCATCCCCGCCGTCGAGATCCCCGGCGTCGACGCGGGCGGCGCCCGGACGCCGCCGGTCCGCTCCGAGGCCGTCACCTCCGCCGCCGTCTCCACGCACGCGGTCGGTGTCGACGAGGTGTGCCAGTTCAAGCCGTCCCGGGAGGGCGAGTACGTGGCCTCGGCCTACCGCGCCTCCGCGTACCGCGCGTCCGTCTACCGCGCCTCCGCGTACCGTGGCTCGGCATACCGGCCGCGTGCCTGCAACCCCGCCGGCGAGTGCGTCCCCGCCGTCCGCGTCCCGCCCGTACGGGTCCCGCCGGTGCGCATCGAGCCCGTGCGCGTCCCGCCCGCCCGGCTCGAGGCGTACCGCGCGGGACGCGGCCAGGTCTTCCGGGGCGAGGGCTCGATCGCGTACAGCATCGAGGCCGACGTCCTCTTCGACTTCGGCCGGGCCGCCGTCAAGCCGGCCGCCGCCACCGAACTGGAGAGGATCGCCGCCTCCATCGAGCGCGACGTCCCGCCGGGCGCCGCCGTCCGGATCGACGGCCACACCGACGCCAAGGGCGACCCGGCCGCCAACCGGCGGCTCTCCGAGCAGCGCGCCCGAGCCGTCCTCGACTGGCTCGCCACCAAGGGCGGCATCGCCCGCAGCCGCCTCAAGGCCACCGGATACGGGGAGACCAGGCCCGCCGCGCCCAACGCCACCGCCTCCGGCGCCGACGACCCGGCGGGCCGCGCCAAGAACCGCCGCGTGGTCATCTCCGCCGAGAAGCGGTAGCGCCGGGCGCGCTAGCGGGCGGGGCCCGGCGGCGCGCCCAGGTGGTCGAAGATCTGGAGGGGTTCGCCGTCGCGGGTGCGGGCCGGGAGGTCCAGGGGCGGCGCGCAGGCGGCCAGCTCCGCTCGGGCGGCCTCGGCGGAGACCGGACGGTCCCGCGGCGCGGGCGCGCACAGGCGCCGGACGGCGTTCCACAGCGCCGCCGGGACGCCGGGCGGCGGCGGGCCGATCCGCTGCCTGGGCTCGGGGTCGCCCGCGCCGGTGAGCATCCGCCAGCAGACCATCCCGGCGGCGTACAGGTCCTGCGCGGGGCCGGGGCGGTTCCAGTCGAGCACCTCCGGCGCCAGGTAGCCCGGCGTCCCGACGGTGAAGCCCGTCGTCGTGAACCGCATGCCGTCGCCGCCCAGCGCGATGCCGAAGTCGGCCACGCGCAGGTGCGGCGCCCCCACCGGGCTGGGCTCCAGGAGCAGGTTGGCGGGCTTCACGTCCCGGTGGACGATGCCGGCGGCGTGCACGTGGCCGAGCGCGGCGAGCAGCTGGTCCAGCAGCTCGGCGGCGAACGCGGGCGGCAGGCCGCCGTAGTCGCCGAGCAGCGTCTCCAGCGAGCCGCCCCGCACGAGGTTCATGGCCAGGAGGACGTCCTCGTCCGCCGGATACCAGGCGTACGGCGTCACCACGTGCGGGTGGGCCAGCCTGAGCGCGCGCTCGCGCACCACGCGCAGCCGTACGGTGGTGCCGGTCTGGCGGACCAGCTTGGCGGCGCAGTAGCCGCCTCTCTGCCGGTCGTAGGCGCGCCAGACGCGGCCCGCGCCGCCCGCGCCGATCCGGTCGAGCATGGCGAACCGCCCGCCGATCACCCACTCCGCGCTCGCCGGCCCCGCGTTCACGGCACCGATCGTACGGACCCGTCCGGAGAGCGGCCGGATGCGGTATCGCCCACATCGGGCCTCCGATGGCAACGCCCGGGCCCCTCCGGGCATCCAACATGTGGATGGTCATGAACGGACATCACCTCCACCCCACGCCTAAACTGACGAAACACTCAAAGCACCCGCCCTGGACAGGGCCTGCCCGAGACGGGACCCGATGAGCGAGAACGAGCCCCGCCGCGACGAGGACACCGCGCCCCCCGGCGACGACGACCGGACGCCCGCGGGCGAGCAGACGTCCGAGGGCGGCCGGAAGGTCCGCACCCGGAAGCGGAGGATCCTGCGCCGCACGGCGTTCGGCGTCGCGGCGCTCCTGCTCCTCACCGGCGCCGGGGCGGCGGGCCTCTACTACGACATCATGGGCGGGATCGAGCAGCGCGACGCCGACCGCCAGCTGGGCACCGACCGTCCGAAGAAGCTCAACAAATCGCTCAACATCCTGCTGCTCGGCTCCGACAGCCGCGAGGGCGACAACGCGCGCTACGGCGCCGCCGCCGGGATGACCGGCGCGCGCTCGGACACCGCGATCCTGCTGCACCTGTCCCCCAACCGCGACCAGGCGGTCGGCGTCAGCTTCCCGCGCGACTCGATGGTGAAGATCCCGTCCTGCCGGAAGGACAAGGGCGGAACGGTCCCGGGACGGTTCGGGATGCTGAACACCGCGTTCGCGTTCGCCGGCCCGACCTGCACGTGGAAGACCCTGGAGTCGCTCACCGGCATCCACATCGACCACTTCGTCCAGATCGACTTCGCCGGCTTCAAGCGCGTCGTGGACGCCCTCGACGGCGTGGAGATCTGCGTCGAGCGGCCGGTGAACGACCCCCGCGCCGAGCTGTTCCTCAAGGCCGGGAAGCAGACCGTCAAGGGCGAGGACGCCCTCGGCTACGTCCGCGCCCGCTACTCCCTCGGCAACGGCTCGGACCTGGAGCGCATCGAGCGCCAGCAGAAGTTCATGGCGTCGGTCGTCGACAAGGCCACCAGCAGCGAGATCCTCACCGATCCCGCCAAGACGTACAAGTTCCTCAAGGCCGCCACCAAGTCGATGACGACCGACGACGACCTCGACCTGGCCGCCATGCGGAAGCTGGCCGAGGGCCTCAAGGGGATGAGCGCGGGGCAGGTCCGCTTCGTGACCGTCCCGGTGGAGCGGTACGCACCCGACCCCAACCGCGTCCAGTGGGACCAGGACGCCGCCGGCCGGCTCTTCGAGGCCATCAAGCACGACAACGACCTGCCGGCGGCCGCGCCCGCCAAGCCGCGGCCGGCCCTGCCCGCCCCGTCCAAGGTGAAGGTCACGGTCGTCGACGCCGGGGCGGACGGGAGGCTCGTCAAGCGCGTCACGGACCAGCTGAAGCGGCGCGGCTTCAAGGTCGCGAAGAAGACCGAGAAGGCCCCCGCCGGCACCGAGAGCCGGATCGCCTACGCCCCGGCCGCCGAGTCCCAGGCGTCCGCGCTGGCCAAGGTCGTCCCGAACGCCCTGCTCACCACCGACCCGAACGCCCCGGGCGACGGCGTGCGCCTCATCATCGGCAAGCCCGGCGTCCGCCTCGCCCCGGCCGCGATCGACAACATCCACGGCGGCGTGAAGCCCGGCCAGAACCTCTGCAAGTGATCACAAGAATCACAAGTGATCACGCGTACACGACCACGCCCGCGAACGCCCCCAGCAGCATGAACGGCCCGAACGGGATCGCCTCCTTGCGCCCCGCCCGCCGCAGCACGAGCAGCCCGACCGCGTACAGCCCGCCCAGGACGAACATCGAGAAGACCCCCAGCACCCACGCCCCGGAGCCCAGCCACCCGAGGTAGAGCCCGAGGACCCCGGACAGCTTCACGTCCCCGAGCCCGAGCGCGCTCGGCAGCGCGAACCACTGCACCGCGAAGAACACCCACAGGACGGCCATCCCGGCCAGCGCCGCCATGTAGCGCCGCCCCCCGTCCTCCGTGAACGGCACCGCCGCCCCGAGCAGCGCGAGCCCGGCCGGATAGGCGGTCAGCGTCAGCGGATCCGGCAGCCGCCGCAGCGCCGCGTCGACGAACCCGAGCGCCGTACCGACGACCCCCAGGTAGACGAACGCCGCCAGCTCGGCCCGGAGCCCGACCCGCCACCCGAGAACGCCGCAGACCAGCACGGCCACGGCGGCGACCGGCACCGGCCGCGCCCGGACCGGCTCCGTCCAGTCCGCCCGCCACGACCACACCACCGGATCCTCGGCGGCCTCCGCACTCACCGGCCACTCCCCTCCTCGCACGGCCGCGGGCACCCCCGGCCGCGGACACTCACGGTAACGGCCCCCCGGACCGCCCGCCAGGCAGGGGCGGGACGGTGCTCACCCCGCCGGGCAGCGGCGCGGATCGTCGCAGATCTTCAGCGCCGCCGACCGCCGGAACAGCTCGCGGATCTGCCGCGGATCCTGGATCTGGTACGCGGCTCCCCCGGTCGCCGTGGCGATGCGCTGCAGCGCGGGCAGGTCGACGGCCGGCCCGAACGCCAGCCCGATGACCTGGACGGGCCGCGCCGGGTCGTACTCCTTCTTCAGCTCCGCCAGCAGCTTCTGCTCGGAGATCCCGCCCGCGAAGTCGTTCCGCCCGTCCGTCAGGACCAGGACGAAGTTCAGCATGTCGTCCCGGTAGCCGGCCTTCACCGCCCGGAACGCCGCGAGCACCGAATCGTGCAGGCCCGTGTCACCGTCCGGCTTGGCCCGCATCCCCCCGAGCGTCTGCTGGAGCGCCGCCCGGTGCGTGCCGCCCTCCGCCACGGCGCCGAGCCTGCCCATCGGGGTCAGCTCCTTGTACGGCAGCGCGCCGTTCATCCGGGTGGAGAACGTCCACACGCCGACCTCCGCGGCGTCCGGGAGCAGCGCCATGCCCCCGTTGACCTCGCCCGCCGTGACGGCCATCCGCGTCCGGCCCGTCCCGGGCACGGTCTCGTTCATCGAGCCGGAGACGTCGATCAGCGCGAGCATCCGCGTGCCGAGCCGCATCCGCCGCCACATCTCCAGCACCTCTCCCAGCGCCTGCGGCCGCGGCCGCGCCGCCCCGGCCACCGCCGTGACCCCGGTGACATCCGAGACGGCCTTCGCAGGCGCCGCTCCAGGAGCCCGCAGCCCGACCTTCGCCAGCTCGGCCCTGCCCTTCGCCGACCGCATCGCGGCGGCGAACTCGCGCGCCGCCGCGGCCTTCCCCTTCGACGCGGCCACCATCGGGAAGTCCATGCTCACCGTCCGGTCGGCCGGCATCACGGCGTCCACCGCCCCGCCCATCGCCCAGACCGCCTGCTCGGGAACGGCCGCCACCGGCACCTGCCCGCCGCTCCTCGCACCGAGGTTCTCCAGAGCGGCGATCGCGTGCGGTGCCACGCTTCCCTGCCCGCCCTGGAGGATCCTGGTGAATCCGGCCAGCGCCTTCTCCCCGTTCCCGGCCGCCTGCCGCGCCATCAGCAGCGCGGCCATCCCGCTGGCGTTCTGCTGGGGCTCGGCGATGCGCAGCGCATGGCGTCCCGTACCACTCGCCATGCCACTCCACGACAGCGCGTCCTTCGGGCTCCCCTTGGGCAGCGCGAAGACCACTGGCGATTCGGCGACCGGCCCCACCGTCACCGGCGCCGCCGCTCCCGTACGCCGTGCCGCCTCCCCGACCACGGTCAGCCACAGCGACGAGTCGAGCACGTAGGCGTCGGCCCGCGCCCCGCCGCGGTCCCCGCCGAGCGTCACCACCATGCCGGGCGACGGGACGCTGCTCGCGACGACCTCCACGCATCCCCCGCCGGCCTCGTGCTTCTCCGCGTTGAACGTCCGCGCCACCGCGCCGACCGCGGGCGCCACCGCCGGATCCGCCGCCACGTTCAACGCGACCGTTCCGCCGCAGCCGCCCGCGACCTGGGCGACCGCGACCCCGGCCCCGCCCGCCACCAGCACCCCGGCCGCCGCCACCAGCGCCCACTTCGGCGGCCGCCGCCTCTTCCTGGGCGGCCCGTCGAACGGCCTCAGGGGCATGGCGGGCCGCCCGGGGGCCACGGCCGGCTCCGGCACGGCGACAGCGAACGCCGGCCCTGCGGCGACCACGTCCGGAACCTGCGGCGGCGGCGCCGCGTACGGCACCGGCAGCGACGGCACGACCCCTTCGCGCCGCTCTGGCTCCTCCGCCTGCGGATACGGCACCCCGTCCGGAACGGTCACCTCCAGAGGAACGGCCTGCGGCTCCTCGGCCCGCTCCTCCTGCGGCGGGGCACCGGGCGGCGCGGGCGCCGCCTCCTTCGCCTCCGCCTCGGGCGCCGCCGCGCTCGCCTCGGGCGTCGCCGCCTCCGGCGGCGGGGCCTCGCTCTCCGGCGCGGCGGGAGGAGCGGCGAAGGGGGTGGCGGGCAGCGGCTCGGCGGCCGTGAACGGCGGCGCCCCGCCCTGCGGCGCCCCGGCCGCCTCGGGCGCCTCCCGCTCGACGATGGCGTACGGCAGGACGGGCAGGCCGATCTCCGGTTCCGCCGGCCCCCGTGCCGGTTCTCCCTGCCCGAACGCCGCGGGCGGCGTCAGCCGCTCGTGCGCCCGGCCCTCCCTCTCCTCGGCCGGCTGCCGTTCCTGCCCGCCCTCGGGCCTCACGGAGGGTGACGAATCGTCGCTGTTTTCATCGGGGAGCCGCATAATGGGCCCAATTGAAGCCGTCAAGACCCATTCCCCGCATGGGCCCTGAGACCCAATGCGGACGCGCGCGGACGGCGCGGCGCGCCGTACGGTCCCCGCGATCCGGTCAGGCCGCCCGGCCCCTGCGCCGCCGCCACATGGCCGGCCCGAAGAAGCCCAGGGCCGTACCCAGGAGCGACGCGGCGGCCGACAGGAGAACACCGCCGATCCCGTTCCGCTGGGCGACGCCCGCCGCCACCCCCAGCACGATCACCAGCACGGGCACGGCCAGCGCGGCCAGCGCGTGCCTGCCCGGCCCCCCCCGCGGCTCGCGCCGCGCGCCGCCGGCGTGCACCCGGTCGGCGATCAGGGTGACGAGCAGGAACGTGAGCAGGGTGGGGAGCGCGACCCAGAGCAGCCCGCCGTCCACCGTGGTCAGTTCCCGCCCGGCCCGCGCGTTGATGACGAGCGCGGCGCTGACGAAGGCTCCCACCAGGTACACCAGGAGGGCCGCGCCCCATGACTTCAGGAGGTCCATACGTCCTTCCGCTGCTTCTACGCCCGTATCGCGATCGTGCGGACGACCTGGTCGACCATCGCGGGCGTCAGCCTGCTCCGCAGGCCCGCGATCCGCACCACCACGGCGCTGCCGGTCCCGTACACCACGCTCACGTCCGTCGCCAGGTGATCGCTCGGCCGTCCGGCCGCCGTCGCGTAGGTGTAGTCGACCCGTACGGCGTCCCGCGCCCCGGGTATCTCGACGGGCCGGTTGCCGCCCCGCCGCACCTCCGCGCCGTTGAACTCGGCA
The DNA here is from genome assembly GCF_040703975.1 of Spirillospora sp. NPDC029432. NCBI lineage: Bacteria > Bacillati > Actinomycetota > Actinomycetes > Streptosporangiales > Thermomonosporaceae > Spirillospora > Spirillospora sp. NPDC029432. Next base: position 123,232 of record NZ_JBEZWH010000002.1, on the reverse strand, counting down.
CCGGTCGAGGCGGCGTCGGCCACCAGCCGGGCCACCGGCACCTGCGGCACCTTGCCGATCACCGCGACCTGCGCCTCGACGGTCTCGCCGGCGCGCAGTTCCGCCCCGAACAGCCACCCCTGCGGCGGCTGCGCCACCCCCGTCCAGCCGTTCGGGTGGGCGAGGACCACCTTCCCGGCGCGTACCGGGGTGTAGCCCGCCGGTACGGGCGGCGGGTCCGCGGCGGCCGGGCGCTCACCGGAGCCACCGCCTCCGCACCCGGCCGCGAGCAGGGCGGCCAGCGCCGCGGCCGCCACGCAGAGCGGTGCCCGCGCAACCGTTCGCATCCCTACCGCCACCCCTCAGAGACCGGCCGCGCCCGCGGCGACGATCACCGCGCCGGCGACCACGGCGACCGGCCCCGCCACCAGCATCGCCAGATGGACCCACGCGCGCTCGGCGGTGCTCTCCGGCCGGTCGGGGTCGTAGACCACGGTCAGCGTCCGGCCCGGCCGCGGGCCGGGAAAGGTCGTCAGCGCGCTCGCCCGCTCCACCACCCGCCCGCCCTCGGCCGTGAAGCGGAAGCGCGCGGTCCGGCTCCGCACGCCCGGCCCGGCCATGTGCCCCGCCTCCTCGCGGGCCACGAACACCGCGCGCGCCCGGCGCGCCCGGCGCTGCAGCCGCAGCCGCTCCGCGGACTCGCGCAGGCCGCCGGCCACGAAGGCCAGCCCGAGGACGATCATGATGATGTGCCCGGCCATCAGTGCGCCTCCGCTCCGCCGGGGCGGCTCATCCGCGGCACTCCGGCTGGTCCAGGTACGGGCGGGTCCCGGCGGGCGTGGGCGCGCCCAGGTACTGGGCGCCGGTCGCCCGCCGCGTCGAGTCCGAGATCGCCGCGTTGACGCCGAGCCGCAGCCCGAGTTTCACGCTCGCGCCGTACAGGGCGTCGGTCTGGTCGTACTCGTAGTCGACCTTAGAGGTCGTCCCCTTCTCGTAGAGGAGCCGCTGCAGCGGGCTCGCGTCCGGGCCGGGGTCGCGGGTGGGCGCCATGTCGTCCCAGGTCAGCGAGAGCAGCTGCCCCGACGGGCCGCCCTCCCGCGGATCCAGCAGGCCGCTCGCGACGGCCAGCCGGTCGGCGTCGGTCTCCAGCGGGAGCGTCGTGGTCACCACGGTGGCCGTGCCGTTGACGATGTGGGTCTGCGCGAACGTCACCTTGGACAGCTTGCCGTTCTTGTCGCGTGTCAGGGTGATCGCCCCGGTGGCCGCGTGCCGTCCCTGGGGGCCGTTCGCCCCCCAGTTCGCGCCGTAGTTGGCCTCGCCCCTGAGCATCATCGTCACCGACGTGTCGCCGGTCCTCTCGTTGATCTCCAGGATCGCCCGCTCGTTGCCGTCGACGGCCGCCCACGCCGCCGCGTTGGGGTTGATCGAGTCCGTACCGCGGCTGTCCTTGGGGTCGGGCTCCTGGGGCCCTCGGGGATCCGTGTGCCGGTCCGGCTTGCGGTGCCGGCCCTTGGGGTCCTTGGGCCCGACCCCGGCCATCGCCCACACGCCGGCGTACAGGTCGAACTCGCCCTCGTACCGCCGAATGTTCGGCTCGGGGAGGTCGGGCCCGGCGACCGCGTCGTAGATGGTGCCGCCGATCTGGCCGAGGAACCCGCCGTTCTCCTTGACCGCGTCGATCCCGAACTGCTCCTGCAGCTGCCCCATGAGGTCGTCGGCCTTCTTCTCGGCGTCGGGGCCGGTGAACTGCCAGCCATCGCCCGTACCGAGCCTGACCTTGGCCTCCGCGAGGGCGTCGGCGCCCAGGTTGATGACGTTGCCGATGTTGATCCCGGCACCGATGCCGGTGCCGACACCGCCGGTCTTCCCCTTGACGCCGATGACCGTGACGGTCTTGGTGCCGTCCGGCGCGATCGAGGTCGTCCGCAGGAACGAGTAGTCCTTGCCGACCCTGATGATGAGCACCTCGATGTTGCCGCCGTAGCTGCCGGTCTCCAGGTTGGTCAGGCAGCTCGGCCGCAGCGCCCGGTCGGCGGGCGTCTCGCAGTCGGCGAGGCCGGCGGCGCTGAAGACGCGGCAGATGGCGTACTTGATCCCGTCGACGAGCGAGCCGCCGAAGTTCGCGCTGACGACCACGGCCGCGATGAGCGCGATCAGGAGGAGGGCCGACATGTAGCCCGTGGCGCCCTCGCCGCGCTCATCGCGGGTTCGCCGCGTGTTCGCGCCCTGTTCACCTCGCCGCATGGTTGCGACGTTAACTACCTTGGGTCGAAAGCACCTGAGTCCCAGGGCCCAACCAGGGCTCTCTTAGATTTGGGCCCTCGATTCCGGTTTGTCCACCGGTTTCAGCGTCACGGCCCTCAGGGCGAGAACGGCTCGCCGGCTCCCGAACGCACCCGCAGGCGCAGATCGTCCAGCGTCATGAGCTGCCCGTCCGGCCCCTCCAGCAGGACGGGATGGAGCGCGGCGAGCGCCTCCACCACCTCCACCGCCAGCGACCGCGACCCGGCGCCGTCGAAGACGTCCATCCGGGCGAACGTGAACGGGGGCTCGCCCAGCGTGCCGCGGTAAAGGGCCGCCTGGCCGCCGCCGACCTGCGCCTCGCCCTCCGCCTGGACGGATATCCACAGGCGGGCGTCCCCGCGCTCGAACTCGGCGTCGGTGCCCGCGTCCAGATCCAGGACGGCCCCCATGGACCGCAGGAACGACCTGAGCCGCTCCGGGCCGGCCTCGCCGGGCAGCACCAGCGTCACCGGATCCGCGCGCTGCTCCCGCAGCACGCGGCGCACGTCCAGCCACCCGGCCGGCAGGAAGAACCCGACCGGGCGCTCGGCGATCCGCTCCTGGAAGTCCTTGATCCCCAGGAGCTCCTCCCCGAAGTCCAGGACCGCCACGCGCCACCGCTCGGCCGCCGCCAGGACGATCTCGGCCGCGAGCCATTCGCTGCCGCGCCGCCGCGACACGTCCAGCACCGCCCGCGACCGCGGCGGCGCGCCCAGCAGCCGCTCGCACTCCCGGAGCACGTCCGGTGGGTACGGCAGGTCGCCGGGCTCGCACGGGACGACCCAGACCGCACCGCCGTCCCGCTGCAGGCCGGAGTCGTCGGGCGCCTCCGGGTCCGGGCCCCGTTCACCGCCCAGCGACTCCACGAGCTCCCTGACCTGCCCGGGACGGACCGGCTCGGCGAAGATGACGACGGCGACGTCCGACATACCCTCTTCCTAGCACGCGCCCGTGCGCCGCAGGTGGTTCACCAGGTGGTCCTGGCTGGCGAACACCCTGATGTCGTACTCCCCGTACTCCTGCTGGAACCGCTTGCGGTCCAGCTCGGACACGTTCGGCGCGAAGAAGATCACCTGCCGCTTGCCGTCCGGGTTGACGTCCGGATGGTTGCGGAACTTCTTGGCCTGGTGCCCCTTCTTGCCCATGTCCGCGGCCGTGCCGTTGTAGACCTCGATGACCGCGCCCGGCACGCCCACGTCGATGTCGCCGTTCGTCTCCGAACCGGCGGCGTCGAAGAGCTGCTGGAACTGGTTGGGCCGGCAGTTGCCGCGGCGCAGGGCGTCGGCGAGGTTGCCCTCGGCCTGCTTGTTCTTGTCCGGGTCCTTCAGCGCGTCGTCGATCTTCTTGTCGATCTGCTCGGGCGTCAGGCACGGGATCGGCTTGCGCGAGTTGTGCACGAGCACGGCCCGCCCGCCGACCACGACGTAGTACGTGTGGAGGTCCGCGACGGTGAAGTTGTACGTCCGCTCGAAGCGGTCGTACGCGCGCGCTCCGCGCACGGCCGGCCGGTCCCCGTCCGCCGCGGTCAGGCGATCGCCGCGGGCGAGGTCCTCGGCGTTCACCCAGCCCCGCTCGGCCACCCAGAACGGATGCTCGTCGGTCGCGGTGATCCGCGCGACGGCGCCGCTCCGCGCCCCGGTGGCGATGTCGACGTCGACCAGCCGCTTGGCCTCCTCGCGGCTGATGAGGTCGGTCACCGGGCGCGACCGGGTGCTCCCGGTCTTCGGGTCGGTGGCCAGGACGCGGTCTCCGATGTCCACGTCCTGGATGGGTTTCAGCCGCCCGTCGCCGAGGACGACCAGCGTCCCGGCGAGGAAGCTGTTCGGCTTCTTGCAGGCCAGCTTCTCGCGCGCCTGCCGGGCCCGCTCGCGCGCCTGCCGGGCCCGCTCGCGGGCGTCGTCGGCGCGCTTGCGGGCCGCGGCCGCCGCCTTCTTGTACTTGTCGTAGGCGTCCTTGAGCTTGTCGAACTTCTTGGCGGCCTTGGCCGCCTTCGCGCCGCGGCCGAACCAGCCCACCACCGGGACGAGCGAGATCGCCGTCCACCCGCAGCCGGCCAGGTCGCCTTCGGTGAAGCAGCGCTTGGCGTCCGCGAGACCGGACGCCTCCATGCCGAAGTCCGCGGCGAGATCGCCCAGGTCGGCCTTGCCCTCGTTCTCCCTGGCCTCCCGGTCGGCGTCCGCGGCCTCCTGGTCCGCCGCCGCCGCCTCACGGTCGGCCTGCTCCGCCTGGCACTTGTAGTCGTCGGCGGCGCACTGCTGCGCCGCCGGCTGCGTCTGCTGCCCGGTGGGCTGCCCGCCCGGCTGCCCCGCCCCGTCGACGCCCTTGCAGTCCTTGCCGCCGGCCACCTTGCACACCGCGGCCTTCATCCCCGCGGAGATCTGCTCGGGCACGGCGGTCGCCGAGATCACGACGGCGGTGATGGTCGCTATCACGAGCAGCACGGCCATGTAGCCGGCCGCGCCCTCGCCCCGATCCCGGAAGAGCCGCACGACACCCCCTATGCCGTAGGACGGAGGCAGCCATCCAAACCCGCGCGCGCGGATCGCACCTGGGCCCCCGGACCCAACTACGGGCCCAAATCGGTGCACAGCCCTTGGAACCGCACGCGCGGTGCCGCGAGGCTGAGGCAATGAGAAGCGCGCGGGTCATCGCCGGTGCGGCGGCGTTCGGGCTGGTCGTCACGGGCTGCCAGGGCGGCGGCGAGGACGCGGGCGGAGAAGGGGCCGCGGCGAAGCGGCCGTCGTCCCCCGCGGCCGAGGTCGCGCTTCCCGACGACCCGAAGGCGCTGGCCGACGTGCTGGGGCGGCGGATCGGCGCGAGCCGTTCCGCGAAGGTGTCGGTCAGCACCGAGACGACCACCAACCAGGGCAAGGCCAGGACCGAGATATCCGGCGTGGTCGCCGGGACCGGGACCTCCCGGCCCTCGGCGCGGATCACCCTCGTGCAGACCGGCGGCCCCGACGCCGGGACGAGCGAGACGATCGTCCTCGGCGACGCCGTCTACGTGCGGCAGGAGGGCGAGGAGTACGAGCCGGGCAAGCGCTGGCTGCGCATCACCCGCGCCGACCTCCAGCGCTCCAACCTCGGCCCGAGCCGCGCCGCGTTCGAGGAGGCCTACAAGGAGGCGCAGGCCGGGATCCGCGAGGCCACCGCCGACAAGGGCCTGGCGGCGCTGCGGCACGGCACCCTCAAGAAGCCCCCGTACAAGGAGCGGCTCGGCGGCGAGGAGGTGCGCCGCTACGACGGCACGAGCGCCACCGCGAAACTGGCCGGCCAGACCGGCGACGCCCAGTTCCGCACGCTCGCGGACGCCGGGGTGGCGAACATTCCCTGGTCGGTCTGGGTCGACCGGCAGGGCCTGCCCCGCCAGCTCAGCATGAGCCTCGCGGCCGGCCCCACCGTGATCGTCACCACCGCGCGCTACTCCGACTGGGGGAAGCCGGCCGCGGTCACGGCACCGGACCCGGCACAGGTCGCCACGCTGAACGTCTGAACCGGCGGCGCCGACCCGGGCCCGGCACCGGCACCGGTCAGGAGCCGATGAACTGGGTGCCCAGCCAGGTGAAGAAGAGGCCGCCCCCGGACAGGGCCAGGGCCCGCCACCAGATCTGGCGGACCGAATAGCCGACGCGCCCCTTCTCGGGCGCCGCCGGATCGTAGAAGACCGTGACCCGGCCGCCCACGTCGGCGTCCGGGCGGCCGCCCTCGCTGAAGGTGAACTCGCGGCCGTCGGGAATCGCGTACCGCACGGTGAGCCGGTAGGTGGAGCCGGCTCCGCCCGAGCCCGCCGGCCGGTCCCAGTCGGAGGCCAGGACCGTTCCCTCCGCTCGGGCCGCGCCCTCCCGGACCCGCAGGCGCCGGAGGAGGAGCACCGGGCCGGCCGCCAGCATGCCGAGCCCGAAGACCGCGAAGAAGAGGCCGCCCACGGTCCCGGCCATCGTCACGCCCCCGCGGCCGCGCCGGCCCGGACCGCGCGCCGCGCTCCGGCGGCCGCCCCCGCCGCGGCGGCGAGCAGCGGCGGCCAGGCGGCCAGCGGCTCCCCCTCGGCGAGGGCGCCCAGCTGCACGAGCACCGCCACGAGCAGCGGTCCGGTCGCGGCGACCGCGGCGAAGGACGGGCCGCGCATCCCGCGCCCCGCCAGATACCGGACGGCCGCGCCGGTGCCCGCGAAGCCGAGGACGAACTGCAGCACGACGGCCGCCCCGGCCGAGACCCAGAAGAACCCCGTGGAGAGCGCCACATCGGGCAGCACGACGGCCGCCAGCAGGACCAGGACCAGCGCGCCGAGCATGCCCGCGAGCGAGACCAGCGCCCCGCGCAGCACGGCCCCGGCGACGGCGCGGCCGGCGGAACGTCCCGGACCTGCCACCTCAGTCTCCCTTCACACGGAACGACCGGAGTATCTCCGGCGCCCGGGACCGCGCGGCAGCTCCTTCAGGCGAACGGACGACGAATTCCAGGAGAACCTTGTCCTCGGTCAGCACGAACGTGTCCGTCATCGCCAGCCGCACCGTCGCCCCGGACGCCGTGGTGCGCGAGTAGACCGCCTCGAACCGGTGGGCGCGGGCCGCGCCGTCGATCGAGACCTTCGTGTCCTTCGCGATCGTGTAGCCCGCCGCCTTCGCGAGGCCGCGGAACTGGACGAGCTGGTCCTCGAACGCCAGCGGGAAGCGGTCCCAGCGGCCGACGCGGACCTGCCCCTCGTAGGCCCCCGCCGCGTTCACCGGCCCGTTCATCTCGACGAAGGGGCGGTTCCGCTCGTCCTTGCCTTCTTGCACCCGCCAGGTGGCGGGGTAGGCCACCGTGTAGGCGTCCGTCCGGTGCTCGCGGAAGCCCTGCGGGACCGGAGCGGGCTCGTCCCCGCCGCCGCAGGCCACGGCACCGGCCGCCACCGCGACCGCGACCGCGGCGGCCGCGCGGCGCCTCACCCTGTGCATCGGCTCCACTTCACCCATCCCTGGCCCGGCTTGTAGTACTCGGCGCTGGCGAGCGTGTTGGTCTCGTCCTCGTCGCCGATCTCCAGCAGACCGTACTTGCGCTTGGACTTCTTGCTCTTGGTGTCGTCCTTCGGCGTCGTCGTCGAGCGCTCGCCGTTCACGGTGCCCTTCAGGCTGTCGGCGTCGGTGTCGAAGGTGTAGCGCGCCATGGTGCCGCCGCCGTTGGCGAAGTAGTCGTCCAGCCCGCCGCGCCCGCTCCATCTGGTGAACGGGTTGACGCTCTTGGCGATGAAGTCGCCCGGGTTCGAGCCGAAGAACCGCTCGGCGGCCTGCCGGTCGTCCGGGTTCTTCAGATCCAGCGTCTTCTCCGTCTCCCAGCGGTTGGCGACCCACGACCACTGCGCGTTCCCGCCGCCGGTCACCCTCTCGTCGCCGACCGTGCCGCCCTTCTTGGCGCCGCCCCGCAGGTAGAAGATCAGCTGCTTGTGGTCGATCTTCTTGAAGCCGACCGGATTGCCGTTCTTGTCGAGGGTCAGCTCGTACCGGACGCCGATCCGGCCCTTGACGTTGATCCCCACGTCCGGATTGGCGCTGATCGACTTCTTGATCTCGTCGCGCTGGTCGGGCGACATCATCACGTCGCGCCCGTACTCGCCCTTGAGCTGCTCCTCGATGGCCCCGATCGCGGCGTCGAGGGCGTCGTCGATGCCCTTGGACGCGCGCTCCCTGAGCCCCTTGGGGAGCCTGTTCCAGATGCTCGTCATGTCGATCTGCACGGCGAGCTCGCCCTCGGCCCGGTCCTGGAAGTAGATCGTGGTGTTGCCGCTCTTGGTGTCCTTCCGCTGCCCGTTCACCAGCCAGCCGCGCCCCTTGAACGGCGCCGAGACGATGTCGCCGAGCGGCAGATCCCCGTTGAAGCCGGCGGTGAGGCCGCCTTCGAGATACTCGGCCGACGGCTTGCGGTCCGGCTCGCTGCCGCCCATGAACCGGTCGATGTCGTCGCCCACCCAGGGCAGCTTGCCCGCGCCCCATACCGCCCACCCAGTGAGCGGGTTCGTGCGCAGGGAGAACTTCACCGGGTTGCCGATCCGGTGGTCCTTCAGCATGTTGAAGAAGTCGCGCGCCTCCTTCTCGTTGGTGAAGCTGTAGATCTTGCCGTTGGTGATGGACACCCCGGCCCAGGCGCCGAAGTCGGGCCCCTTGCTCTCGGCCGGGCCGCCGGGCGCGTCCGCGTCGATCGTCGACTTCCGGATGGTCGGCGTGGCCACCGCGCCCTCACCCCACGTGAAGTCCTCGACCTCCCAGACGCGCGTGCCGTCCGGCTGCACCTTCTCGGTCAGCACGATCGTCCCCCGGCTGTTGGTGCGGACGTCGACGTACCGGACCGGGATGGTGACGGTCTCCTCCAGGTAGCGCCGCTCGTTGCGGATCGTGCAGGCGTGCGTCGGCTCGTCCGGATCCGCGATCGGACGGCCGGGCCGGCTGGGCGGCATCGCCACGGGCGCGCACTGCTTCACCAGGCCCGCCGCGTGGAAGACCTTGCAGACGGCCGCCTGCATGCCGCCCGCGACCGTACCGCCGACCCCGGTCAGGAAGAGCGCCCCGACGATGCCCGCGACGAGCAGCAGGACCGCCATGTAGGCGAACGCGCCCTCGCCCCGGTCACGGGCCGCGGAGGCATTCGGGTTCGCACGCCAGTTTCGCCACACGGCATCCGAGCGTGCCAGCGCGATCGACCATTCTTTTAGGCCTTGAGGCCCAATATCAGACCCAATTAATCGGGTCGGTATTTCTTGAAAGCCGCCATTCTTTTCCGCTTTTCCGGAATGTCATCCAGCGTTCATCTGGATCGTTTTCCGGCCTCAGCGGTCACCGGCGGGCGGCGGGATGTGGACACCCGCGTAGAAGCCGCGCCCGGCGATCGGGGCGACCTTCACGACATCGCCCGTCCTCGGCGCCTCGACCATCATCCCGCCGCCCGCGTACACGGCCACGTGTCCCGAATTGGGGAAGATGAGGTCACCCGGCTGGAGCTGGCCGACCGAGGACAGCCGCACACCGAAGTTGACCTGCGTGTACGTCGTCCGCGGCAGCGTGATGCGCCCGCCCGACGCCTGGTACACCGCGTACTGGGTCAAGCCGGAGCAGTCGAACCCGACCGTGTTGGCGCCGCTGTAGCCTCCGGGCGAGCAGCAGATGCCCGTGCTCGGGCCGTTCGGCCCGCCGCCGCCCCACGAGTAGGGCGTCCCGAGCCAGCACTTCGCCCACAGCACGATCCGCTCACCGAACGGCTTGCTCTTGTCGGGCTTGGGCCCGTCCTTGCGGCACTCGCCCTCCACGTACGGCCCGGAGGGCAGGCCGCTGGCCGGCATGCCGGTGTACTCCTCCTGGGCCTCCTTGGCCACGAGGCGCACCTTGAAGAGCCGCAGCGCCCGCTCGCGGTCCACACCGCCGCCGCCGGAGGTCCAGACGACCACCCCGTCGCACCTCAGCCGCGAGGGCGTGGCGCCTCCGTCCTCCTCCGGCCCCTCGATGAAGTCGCCTTCGTAGCTGCACTCGGGAAGCCGCAGCTCGGCGATCGCGGTGGCGGTGCCGCGCCCCTTGGAGATCCCCTTCCGGCCGCTGCGGTCGGTGCAGACGTTGCGGTTGTTCGCCAGGTCCTCGCGGTCCTTGGCGGTCAGCTCCTTCTCTTCCTTCAGGAAGCAGTCCTCGGTCTGCACCGACACCTTCATGGTGTCGCCGCGGGTCCCGGTGGGATGGGGCTCGCCCGTGAGCTTGGCACCGTTGCGGTCGGCGTAGTCGCGCGCCTTCTGTTCGTAGACCGGGTCCGCGGCGTTCTCGTTCGGCTCCACGGTCCACAGGCCGACGCTGTCGGGCAGCAGCCCGCTGAGCGCGGTGTTGAGCGCCGCGTCGCGCAGCGGCGTCACCGCGGCGATCGCCGCCGCGTCGGCGGCGATCTGCGCGCGGGAGCGCATGTCGTTGGCCTGGGCCACCTGGATGGTCAGCAGGCTCAGGCCCACGATGCAGACCATCGCCACCAGCATGATCATCTGGGTGGAGCCCTCATCACCGCGGCGGCCCCGATAGCGCGCAAGCCTCACGAATTACTCCGATTGGTCAGAGCCGGATGGTCCCCCCCGAGAAACTAGAGAACCATCGGTATCGGCGAAAGGGCCCCTGGACCCAAATCCCGTACGTTCACCCAACTGGCACGTTGGTGACGTGTTGGAACCCGGGAATCTGCACGGTCACGGTCTTGACGTCCGCGGGAATCCGGAAGATCCCCCATGACACGAGCGTCTCGCCGTTCTCCTTCGGCTGGTCGTTCTCCCCGTAGTCGGGACTGAGCGTGCCCGTGCTCGTGTAGAGGGCCCGGGAGACCCGCTCGTCGAACGCCACCCGCACCCCGTCGACCCCGCCCGGCCGCTTGGCGTCGGGCTCCAGCGTCAGGCCGTTCCGCGGGTTGTACGTGGACCCCGGCGTGTCGTTGCGGACGCTCCACACCATCGTGGCGTTGCCGGCCGAGTCACGGGTCAGGCTGTGCACGACCGCCTCGCCCTTCGTCAGCCAGTCGCCCTCCACCACCCGGGGCGGACGGGTCGGCGACACGGCCGCCCGGCCGATGACCGTGCGCGGGTTCTTCTCCATCTCTCCCGCGGCGGCCGGCGCGCCCGCGGCGGCGGGCTCGGGCGGCCGCTGGAAGGTGATGGTGACGCGCCGGTTCTTCCGCCTGCCCTCGTCGGTCTCGTTGCTCTCCACCGGGTCGGCCGACCCGTGCCCCTTGACCTGGTACGTCACCCCGGACTTGGTGACCAGCTTGGAGAGCTGCGCCCGTACGGCCTCGGCCCGGCGTTCCGAGAGCGGGCCGTTGATGGAGTCGTCGCCGCTGTTGTCGGTATGGCCGTCGACCTTCACCGTCGTCCCCGGCGAACGGTCGATCCGCCCGGCCACCTGGCGCAGGATGTCCTGCGCCGCCGCGTTGAGGTCGGCCTTGTTCAGGGCGAAGAGCACGTCGGCCGACAGGCGGACGCTGAGGTTCTCGCCGTCGTCCCCCTCGACCTGGGTACGGCTCTCCACGGTGCTGGTGACCGGTACGACCACCGGCTTCGCGGGAGTCACGCCGGCCAGGTCGACCGTCTCGCCGCCGATCTGCACGCTTCCCGATGCCGTGTCTTTGATCGCGACATCGAGAAAGGGCACCGCGTTGGGGAAGAGGACGTCCATCCGATCGACGCCCTTCGGCGGATTCGGGAAGACCGCGAAGAGATCGATGCCGCTCTTGGCGTCCAGGTCGAGACCACCACTGAACGGCGAACACAGACATTTCTGGTCAGATCGGTGCAGCGGGTAGTAGCGTCGCAGATTGCGGCCGTCGAGCAGACTGATTCCCGACATGGAGTCCCCGCTCAGCCCGGGGACCGGGTTGCCGAATTCCGTGTTCCCGGCGTATTCCGTGTTGATCGTGTTGAAGCCCTCAGGGCGATCATTGAGCATCCGGAAACGCGCCACGACCGCCTTGCCCGCCACCCTTTCCAGGGAACGCAACTCGACCCGCGCGTCCTTTGTCGAAAGGAGTGAGCGGACCCCCAGCGCGGCGCCGCCGGAGGTCGGCGAGGCCGTGGCCCCGCGCTTCCCCCCGGTTCCGCCCTTCCCGTCCCCGCCCGAGCACGCCGCCGCGCCGATCACCAGCGTGATCGTCATGGCGAACGCGCCGAGCACGGGGCGGACATGCACGGGACCACGCATTCGGAGACCTCCATCGAGAGCGATCCGGGAGCCAACGCCAGAATGGCGCAACCGGCCGAGAGGTGAATTTCTCCACCCGGCCGGATGCGCCATCCTACGCAGCACTGGCGGCGCCCTCAAGGGCGCTCCCCCTTAGGCGTTCTTGCACTCGTCGGATGCCTTGGCGACCTTCGCGTCGGCCAGCACCTTGTTGACGGCGCAGGTCATGCCCTTTTTGATGTCGTTGCCGATGTTCGCGGTGAAGAGGACCGCGACGATTGCGGCGATCAGCAGGAGGACGGCCATGTAGGAGAACGCGCCCTCCCCCCGGTCGTTTCCAGCGCCGATCAGGGCGATCCTGTTCCGGATGGCGTTCATTTTTTCCTCCCGCATATTCGGGCTCTCCCGCTGCCGAATACGTTACGGAAGGAGGAATCGCCTCCCCAGGGTCCGCAGGCCCAATCTGGGCCCATCCCGTGGGCCTACGTCCGGGCCCATGGCCGGACCCGTGTCCGGACCCATGTCCCGGCCCGCCGGCGGGGCTCACCGGCTCTCGCTCTCGGTCCCGAGCCACCGCGCGATCGCCGCGGCGCGGTTCTCGGTGGCGAGCTTCGCGAAGATCCGGTTGACGTGGTTCTTCACGGTCTTCTCGGTGAGGAAGAGGCGGCCGGCGATCTCGCGGTTGGCCAGCCCCTGCGCGATCAGGTCCATGACCTCGGTCTCCCGGGCCGACAGGCCGTAGTCCCTGCGCTCCTGCCGGGGGCCGGCGACCAGCTGGGCCCCGCCCCGTACCGCCGACATGAGCGCGGTCACCGCGACGGGCGACAGCGGGTTCTGGGAGCCCGTGGCGACCGACCGCACGGCGGCGGCGAGCTCCTCGGCGGTGAACGAGCCGTGCACCAGATAGCCGCTGGCGCCGTTGCGCACCGCGGACCGGATCACCTCCGGGTCGTCGGTGTAGGTCAGCATCAGCACCTTGGTCAGCTTGCTCAGCGACTCGGCCGCGGTCACCCCGTCCAGGAGCGGCATCCGCACGTCCAGCAGGACGGCGTCGGGCCGGTGCCGCTCGGTGAGCTCGATGGCGCGCCTGCCGTCGCCCGCCTCGGCGACCACGGTCACCTCTCCGGTGGACTCGAGCAGGGCGACGAGCCCGGACCGGACGACCGGATTGTCGTCGGCGACGACCACCCTGATCTCGTTCATGCGGCCTCCTCCGGCTCCCGGACCCGTACGAGGTCCGACGTCATCGGGACGGTCAGGGTGACCGTGGTCCCGCCCGCGGCGCCGGCGGTGACGGCCAGGGTGCCGCCGGCGCGCTCGGCCCGCTCCCGCATCCCGATGACCCCGTAGTGGCCCGCGGCGGACAGCCGCCGGACCTCGTCCTCGGTCATCGAGAAACCCCGGCCGTCGTCCCGCACGGTCAGCACGACCTGGCCGTCCCGCGCCGCCAGGCGCACCTCGACCGCCCGCGCCCGGGCGTGCCGGTCGACGTTCTCCAGGGCCTCGCGGAGGATCGCCAGCAGCTCGTGCCGCGCCACCAGGGGGAGGTCCGCGCCGGGGTCGGCCGTCACGGTCGCGGTCACGCCCGCCGACTCCTCCCAGGAGGCCACGACCTCCGGCACCGCCTGGGCCAGCATCCCCTGGACCGCGTCGTCCCGCAGGTCGGTCAGCAGCTGGCGGGCCTCCCGGAACGCGATCTCCGCCGCGGACGCGACCCGCAGGGCCTCCTCCTCGGCCCGTTCCGGCGACCGCCGGACCCAGGCGGGCAGCGCGCCGGCCGCCATGGAGATGCCCCGCAGCGTCTTGGCCAGCGAGTCGTGCATCTCCCGGGCGAGCCTGCCGCGCTCCTCCGCCGCCGCGGCCACGACCTCCGCCCGGCGCCGCGCGGTGTCGAGCTCCTCGTTGGCGTCCAGCAGCTGCCGCAGCGCGCGGCCGATGAAACCGCCGATGGGGTACAGCGCGGGCATCCCCACGAAGGTCTGGAACGTGGGATCGACCTCGACCTGGGCCACGGCGACCAGGTAGAGCAGCACCTGCAGGACGCAGACGAGCATCATGCCGAGCCGCCGGTAGAGGAGGCCGGCCAGCATCGACGTCACCACGGTGAAGAAGAAGAACGGCCCGACCACCCCGCCGACCTCGAGGATCCCGTACGAGATCACCACGTCCAGCACCACCAGCAGCGGGTACCGCATCAGCGAGGGAACGATCTGCTCCCAGCCCAGCAGCAGGACCAGCGACAGCAGCATCATGCAGACGACGACGCTGATCGCGCCCGTGTCCAGCAGCTCGCGCGGGACCAGGAGCAGGCTCACGGCCGCCACCAGGATCCGCACCTTCATGAGCAGCCGGAAGGTCTGGCCGAGGCGGGCGGCCAGGAGGGGCGCGGTCGGGTCAGCCGAGGACATTCGACAACGCACCACCGGTGCTGAAGTAGAAGGCCGCGAAGATGAGCAGCATCATGGCCGGGACCATCAGGAACGTGGTGATCATGGTGATCTTGGGGTCGGCCCGCTGCGCGCGGCGCCGCGCCTTCTGGTGCGCGTCGCGGCGCATGTCCACGCTGATCTGGTTCAGTGCCCCGGTGAGCGGCGCGCCCAGCTCCTCCGCCTGCAGGATCGCGGTGACGAAGCTGGAGAGCGCGTCGCTGTCGTTGCGCTGCCGGAGCTCCTCGAAGGCGTCACGCAGCGGCGTGCCGAGCTCCATCTGCCGCATCGCCGTCATCATCTCGTCCGACAGCGAGCCCTCCATGCTCTGCGCCACCCGCTCCAGCGCGTGCCGGAACGACAGCCCCGCCGTGACGGTCACGGTGAGCACGTCCAGGAAGTCCGGCAGGGACTTCTCGATGTCGCCCTGCCGGTCCCGGGCCTCGTTCCACAGCAGGAAGTCCGTCTGGAACAGCCCGACCAGGATCAGCACCAGGCCCAGCAGCGGCTGCCCCGCCAGCAGCACGAGGACGCCGAAGCCGCTGTAGAGGACGATGTTGCCCGCCTTGTTGCGGGCGTAGTCGTCCAGCGTCATGCGCAGCCCGGCGCGGCCGATCCGGCGGCGGAGCCGGGTCCGGCCCGCCATGGTCATCGCGCCGAGGAGGGCCGGGGCGAAGGGGCGTCCGAGCGACTCGACCAGGGCGCCGAGCGGGCCGAACCCCTTCTTCTTCTCGGTCCTGACGACGATGACGTCCTTCGGCACCGGCGGCCGCGCCGCCAGGTGGACGCCCCAGACCAGGAGGATCGGGCACAGCGCGGCGGTGAAGGCCAGCAGGAGCGGCATCAGACATCAATCCTCGTGATCCGGCGGAACAGCATCAGTGCCGCACCGAAGAGGCTCACCACGACCACCAGGACGATCTGCCCGAACAGGGAGCCGGTCATCTTGTTCATGATCTCCGGGGCGACGACGGCGATGCCGATCAGCAGCGCGACCCCCATACCGGTGATCGAGTACCCCACGGCCAGCGACTGGCCGAGGATCGTCTTCACCTCGCGGCGGGTCTCCTTGCGCTCCTCCAGCGTGGTCGAGATGTTGCGCAGCGACGTGATCAGCGAACCGCCCGCGCGGGACGCGACGACCAGCGTGCTGACCAGCACCGCCAGCTCCCGCGATGGCAGCCGGTCGCGCAGGTCGTTCATCGCCTCGTCGAACGACTGGCCGAGCCGCAGCGCCTCGGCGGTACGGGTGAGCTCGGTGCGGGCCGGTTCGTCGAGCTCGTCGGCCGCCATGTCGACGGCGGTGCGGATCGACAGGCCGGCCGCGGTCGCGTTCCCGAGCACCCGGGCCAGCTCCGGGAGCTGGGCGATGAACTCGTCCCGGCGCCGTTCCTCCTGCTGCCGCAGGAAGATGAGGCCCACCGCGGCGAGGATGATCACCACGAGCACGCCGAGGAAGGCGGAGAACAGGTAGCCGAGGAGCGCGATGCCGACCAGCCCGCCGCCGCCCACGACGACCACGAAGGTGGACAGCCGCATGCGCAGCCCCGCGCCGCCCAGCCGCTTCGCCAGCTGGCGGCCCAGCGTGGTCCGGCGCAGCCGCTGGTCCAGCCGGTCCATCCTGGTGAGCACGCGGCGCTCGTCGTAGCCGCGAGCGCCCCGGGCGGCCAGCTCGGCCCGGTGGTCCAGGCCGCGGCCGAACTCCCAGACCCCCCAGACGCCGACCGCCAGCACGGCCAGCATCAGCAGCATGATGGTGGGGAAATTCATCGGTCCTCCCGCGTCGCCGCCGGCGCCGTCCCGAAAGCGGAGGGCGCCGCGGTCCCGTTCTCGGCCGCGGCGAACGCCGCCGGCACGGCCTCGCCGGCGTGCGTCAGCCTGGTCACCAGCTCCCGCGGCAGCGGCGCCCGGACGAACCGGCCGCGCACCACGCGGTCCAGGCCGACCGGCTCCTGGTCGAACCGCATGATGCTGTGCAGCCGGATCTGCTCGCGCCGTCCCGAGGTGAGCACGGCGATCTCGGTGATCCGGCGCGAGCCGTCCGGCGCCCGGTCGAGGTGCACGATCGCGTCGATGGCGTTGTTGATCTGGTCCCGGACCGCCTCGTACGGGATCTTCACCTCGCTCATCGCGGCGAGCGTCTCGAGCCGGTAGATCGCGTCCTCGGTGGAGTTGGCGTGCACGGTGACCAGCGATCCGTCGTGACCGGTGTTCATCGCCTGGAGCATGTCGAGGGTCTCGGCCCCGCGGACCTCACCGACGATCACCCGGTCGGGCCGCATCCGCAGCGCGTTGCGGACCAGGTCGCGGATCGCGATCGCGCCCTCGCCCTCGATGTTGGCCGGGCGCGACTCCAGCCGGACGATGTGCTCCTGCTGGAGCTGCAGCTCGGCCGAGTCCTCGATCGTGATGATGCGCTCGAAGTTCGGGATGAAGCCGGAGAGCGCGTTGAGGAACGTGGTCTTGCCCGTGCCGGTACCGCCCGTGATCACCACGTTGAGCCGGGCCCGGACGAACGCGCCCAGCAGCAGGGCGGTGGCCTCGTCCAGCGACCCCAGCGCGACCAGCTCGTCCATCCGGTAGGCGCGGGGGAAGCGCCGGATCGTGAGGACGGGCCCGACCAGCGACAGCGGCGGGACGATGACGTTGACCCGCTCGCCCGTCGGCAGGCGCGCGTCCACCATCGGGCTCGACTCGTCCACCCGGCGGTTCACCTGCGCGACGATCCGGTCGATCGTCTGGTAGAGCTGCCCCTCGCTCGCGAACCCCAGGTCGATCCTGGAGACCCGGCCGGCGCGCTCGACGTACACGCTGTTGGGGCCGTTCACCATGATCTCGGTGACGGTCGGGTCGGCGAGCAGCGGTTCGAGGACACCGAGGCCCAGCGCCTCGTCGACGATGCGGCGGATGAGCATGGTCCGCTCGCGCGTGGACAGCACCGGCCCCTCGCGCGTGAGGAGATGCCCCACGACCTTCTCCAGGCGGGCCCGCCGCTGCGGCAGGTCGAGCTTGGCCAGATCGTCGAGGTTGACCTCCTCCAGGAGCCGCTGCCGCCACTGCGCGACGCTCGCGCCGCCGGCCGTGCCGGTGCTCTCGTCAGCGGAGTCGAGCCGCTTCTTCAGTCCCATCGCTCACCCTCCGACCGGCATCTCGACCCGCCGCCTGACATCGGCGTCGAACGGCACTCCCTTGAAGAGCAGGGGCACCTTCGCCCACACCTCGCACTCGACCCGGTCCCCGTCGCGCGAGACCTTGACGGTGTGGTGGTTGAGCCATTCGGGCATGACCTCCTGCGCGGCCCGCTGCCCCTCGTCGACGCTGCGCATGCTGCCCACCCGGGCACCGGTGCGCGCCGCGTCCTCGATCTTCTCGACCGTGCTGAACGACACGTACACCTCGAAGCAGACGCCCACCACGAAGAGGAAGAGGGCGAGCATGCCCATGTACTCGGTGGCCGCGGCTCCTCGATCTCTCATCCCTCCCCCTCGTACACGACCTTGGTCCGGGCGCTGACCTCCATCGGGAGCAGGAAGCCCGGGAAGACGAGGGGCGGCTTGATGTCGACCCGGACGTGCCCGCAGTCGGCATCGGGCTGGGGCGTGACGTCCCGGTCGCAGCGCTGCCCGGTCGGGTAGATCACCTCGATGTTGTCCTCGTCGGCCCACGCGCCGTGGATCCGCTTCACCGACGCTTCCTTGACCTCCGCGTAGTCGCCGCCCACCGCGGCGATCCGGGCGCCCTCGTTGGCGGCATGGCTCGCGTAGGTGGCCGACATGCCGATCAGGAACGCCTCCCAGACCAGGACCACCACGGTCACCAGGACGATCGGGAGCATGGCGGTGAACTCGACCACGCCGGCGTCGGAGGCCGCCCTTGCCCGCAACGCCCTGAGCCGGTTCATGACACCGCTGTCTTTCCGCGGCGAAGCACGTTGCGCGCTTCGACGCCGACGTCGACCGAGACGATCCCGACCTCGACGGCCAGCTGGGTGATCGCCCTGCGGAACCCGTCGTCCTCCACGCGGGTGAACGCGCCGTTGTTCACGGCCTTCTCCAGCGCGCGGTCGGCCGGCGGGATGGTGGTCTTGGCCGGGGCCATGCCCAGCACCCGCGCCGCGAAGTCCGGCTGGATCTCGTCCTTGCGGCTCTGCCGGGTGATCACGACCGAGAGCTCGTCGGGCTTGCGCACGTCCAGCCGCCGCCACAGCTGCGCCATCCGCTTGGCCGCCCGCAGGCAGGGCAGGTCCGGCGTGACGGTGAGGAGCACCTGGTCCGCCAGCTCCACCGCCGTCACCGAGCCCTCCGTCATGAACGCGCCGCAGTCGATGACGACCACCTCGTACCGGGACCGCAGCGCGCCCAGGATCTGCCGGGCCGCCAGCGAGGTGACGTCCTCGGCGCGCTCCCCCTCCGCCGGCGCCAGCAGCACGTGCGGCCCGGCCTCGTGGATGAACAGCGCGTCGGCCAGCATCTGCCCGGTGATGTCGTCGGCCACCCCGACCAGGTCGGCGATGCTGCGCCGGTGCACCAGGTCGAGGTAGCTGGGCACGTCGCCGCACTGCAGGTCCATGTCCACCAGGCAGACCGACCGGCGCGCGGACGCCGCCAGCGCGAGCTGGACGGCGAGGGTGGTGGCACCCGTGCCCCCCTTGGCCCCGGCCACGGCGACCACCCGGCCGCGCCGGCCGCCGACGTCCACCGCCGGTGCCGCGCCCAGCCAGCGCCGCATGCCGCGCGACCACTCCGCCGCCGTGGCCAGCTTGGTGTCCAGCTCCTCGAGGCTCGGCTGCCGCGCCAGCACGCCGCGCGCGCCGGCCTCCAGCGCCTTGGACAGCACCAGCTCGTCCACCCGGCTGCTGAGCAGCACCGACGCGACGTGCGGGCGGCGGACCCCGATCTCGCGGATGAGCTCCTGCCCCGGCTGCGTCCCGATCTGCTCGTCCACCAGCACGACGTCCAGGTCGGTGTGGGTCGCCACGATGCCGAGGATGTCGGCGGCGCTCGTCTCGACCCCCGCGACATCGATCTCGGCCAGTTCCGCGATCTGGGTGCGCAGCTGCACCGCCAGATCGCGATCGGCGCTGCCGATCAGTACCTGGATGGTCACCGGTCCGCCTGAGGGGTCTCGCAGAGCCGGTTGAACGGCGGCTTCGGGTCCTCCGTGCCGCCGACCAGCGCCAGCCGCACCTTCTGGGCGAAGCTCTCGGCATAGGTGAGCTTCAGGGTGTCGCTGGAATTGAGCGCGAAGGTGATGGGCACCACCTGCCCGGACGCCGCGCCCTCGGACTGCTGCTGGCCGCCGTTGCGGGACTGGTTGCGCAGCTGCCCCACATTGATCACCTGGACCCGGTTGAGGATCCGGACAGCACAGGCGGCGGTGGTCTGCCGGCCGTTCTGCGTCGAGCTGAACGAGGCGTAGACGTCGACGATGGCGCCGTTGGTGACCTTGCCCGCGACACCGGTCTCCGCGTCGATCATGATGGCGATCTCACGCTGCCCCGCCTTCAGCGACGGAGCGTCGATCATCATGCCCTGCTGGAGGTAGGCGCCCGCCGGCAGGGTGCCGGCGGCGACCTTGCCCTGCAGGTCGGTGAGGTTGGTGACGAACGCGGAGGTCGCCCACTTCTTGGGGATCTGCGCCTGTTTGACGGACGCTGCGGTGACGGGCTGGAAGGCCTCGACCGGGGACTGGATCTGCAGCACGGGGGTCATCTCGCCGACCTCGGCCTCGGCCTGGGTGCGCACGTTGCCCACGTATCCGAGGACGGTGATGAAGACGAACACTGCACCCAGCGCAGCGATGATCATCAACAGCAGTCCGCGTCGCTGGCGGGGGTTCATGGGACTCCGTTTCTGGCACGGGGGGAAGGGAGCGGCTTATCGGTTCCCGTGGGAGGGGAAGACGAAGGTGCCTTCGCGCTCTTCGTCCGGTTGAGGGGGCGGCGAGGGGCTGGGGTATCGGTCCGCCTGCCGCGGAGCCGGGCGGCCGGGCGCTTCGCGACCGTTCGCCGGAGGGCCCTGCGGTCTCGGCGGCGGAGGCTGCTGGGGCGGCGGGGGCACGGGCACGGCGGTCGGCTCCGGCCGTCCGGCCGGGCGGGGGACGCCGGGACCGGCCGTCTCGGGGCGTCCCGCTCCCGGTACGGGCTGGACCATGGCGCAGAACGGGCAGGCCGGAAGCGCGGTGGGCTCTCCGCACCAGCCGCACGGCCGGCAGGCGGTCGACGCGACGAGATGGTTGAGCGCGTGGGGATGACCGCTGAACGCCACGAACTCGGTGTACTTCTTGGTCCCCCAGTACTCCTGGCCAAGCGGCTGCCCGGCCGCCGTGGTGAGCGACACCGCCCCGAGCGCGGGCTGCAGCGACTTCGCCAGCCACTGCGGGTTGCCGTTCACGTCGGCCGCCAGCAGCAGGACCGGGTCCTGCGGCCGCTGCGCGATCTCCTGCACGGGGCGCGCCGAAGTGATCCGGTGGACTCCCGCCGACGGGGCCGCGGCCACCGAGAAGCCGCTGCCGGGAAGGTACGAGGTGACATGCGCGCCGAGCCGGGTCTGGATGTGCTCCAGGTGCGCGACGCTGTTGACCCAGGCACCGGCGTAGATCTGGCGCGCGAGCGCGCTCGCCAGGCTGGCCAGGACACCGGGACGGACGAACGGCGCGATGAACGCCATCTGGTCGGCGACCACGGAGAGCGACAGGGGCGGGAGGTCCAGCGCGATGCCGGCGATCCGGTCGGTGTTCAGCATCCCCCGCGCGAACCGGACCAGCCGGACCGGTCCAGCGGCCCGCCAGGCGGGGTAGACCACCAGCACGGCGGACCGTTCCGCCAGCACGCGCGCCATGTGGTCGACGAAGGCCAGCGACGCCTCCGGGGTCGCGGAGTCGTCCACGCGCATCGCCACCGGGTCGTGGATGATCCCCGTGGCGGGAATGTTCCCCATGATGACAACTGCGGCCATGCGCGCCCCCGGGGTCGCCGTCATGGGCTTCATGCGCGGTCCCTTCCACGTCTCCTAGGTAGACGACGAACAAAAGACACAGCTACCCATTGGGCGCATTGACGATAGCTCTCACAACAACACCATCTCAAGTCACTAATCCGGAGGATGAAGTCCACCGTCTCAGCGCCTACTCATCATTTTCGGACACACCCTCACTCAAGATTCGGACAATCGCCCCATAGAGGTAGATATCTGGCAACGCGCGGGGTGATCATCGCAGCACGGCACAGCGGACGTTTCTGAAGGGGCATCTGCCGGAACCACGGACTTCATAGAAATTTCATGCAATCCGCCCCATGTCCGGCTTCACCGGATCACGTTGAGGACATGGCCGCCCTCCCATCTCCGCGACGGCACGGCACCCTTGCGGATGATCAATGGTGTGACGTAAGTCTTAGACGCGGCAAGCCCCAGTCGGGTTCTGAAACCGGTGATTCTCGTCCGTTCAGGGAGCGCCGGGGGCAGGCGCCGCCCGGGACATCCGCGAGGCGCCGGGAAGGTAGACAGAGCCGCCCGGCCGTACGATTCCGCCCGGACGTCCGACGTTCTAGGGTCGGACTTGCCTGGACGCAGGCGTGCCCCTTGACGAGCCCGGGAGACGACCGCGATGACGAACCCTTCGGACCAGCCCCACCGGCAGGCCCCCGGCCCGCCGTACGGGCCGCCGCCTCAGCCCTACGGCGGGGCTCCCGCGCCTCGGCAGGAGTGGGTGCCGCCGGAGCGGACGGACAAGGGGCTGCTGGGGGCGTTGCTGGACGCCAACTTCGACCATCTGGTGACGCCGAAGCTGATCAAGCTGTGGTACGTCGTGGCGCTGCTGCTGGTCACGTTGCAGTGCGTGGCCTTCCTCGCGTTCGGCGGATGGATCGCGACCTGGGACGACTGGTGGGGCTTCGGCGTGATCATGGTCATCTCCGCGCCGCTGCTGTGGCTGTTCGAGATGCTGCTGGTCCGGATCCTCATGGAGGCCGTGGTGGTGCGGTTCAAGACGGCGGAGCACCTCCGGGTGATCAAAGACAAGATCTGAGGGGCGCGTTAGGCTCGCGGGCAGGCGCGCGGGGACACGGACGGGGCATGCAGGTGGGCGACTTCGAGGAGCCGGGAGGCGAGGGTCCGCCGCGTTCGACCCGGCGGGATCCGGGGGTCACCCACCGGGATCCGTACGTTCCGGGACCGCGGGCGACGCGGCGGGACGGCGGCGGGATCGTGGGGGCCCGGGAGCCGCTGCTGCGGTTGCCCGGGGAGCTGGCGCGGCGGTTCGAGGTCGTCGCGGAGCTGCCCGTCCAGGGGGCGGAGTCGGATCTGCTGCTCGTACGGGACCGGAGCGGCGAGTACGTCGTCAAGCTGTTCCGGCGGGGCTACCACGCCGACCGTGAGGTCTGGGAGAAGCTGCCCGCGCTGGGGTCGCCGCACGTGGTGCGGATCCTGGAGACCGGGCAGGCCGAGGGCCGCGACTACGAGGTCTCGGAGTACGCGCCGGACGGCAACCTGCGGGCACTGATGGGCGGGCCGCTGCCGCGCGCGGCGGTCGACCGGATCGTGGAGCAGCTGGCGCGGGGGCTGGAGGCGCTGCACCGGGTGGGGATCGTTCATCGCGATCTGAAGCCGGAGAACGTGCTGGTGCTGGCCGCCGATCCGCTGCGGGTGGCGATCACGGACTTCGGGCTGAGCAAGGTGCTCGAGGAGAGCGTGGTGTTCGCGTCGTCGTCGCGGACGCTGGCGTACGCGGCGCCGGAGTCGCTGTCGGGGCAGGTGTCGCCGGCGCGCGACTGGTGGTCGCTCGGGATGATCGTGCGGGAGCTGGTGACCGGGCGGGCGCCGTTCTCGGGGCTGAGCGAGACCGCCGTGGTCGATCATCTGGCGACGCGGGCGGTGCCGGCCGACGATGTGGACGATCCGCGGCTGCGGCTGCTGTGCCAGGGGCTGCTCACCAGGGATCCGCGGCGCAGGTGGGGCGCCGAGCAGGTCGGGCG
Organism: Spirillospora sp. NPDC029432; assembly: GCF_040703975.1. NCBI lineage: Bacteria > Bacillati > Actinomycetota > Actinomycetes > Streptosporangiales > Thermomonosporaceae > Spirillospora > Spirillospora sp. NPDC029432. Next base: position 99,911 of record NZ_JBEZWH010000002.1, on the reverse strand, counting down.
GTGGCTGGCCGGCGGGTCGCCGGAGGTGGTCGAGGAGCCGCGCACGCCCCCGGGTACGGGGGTGCCGTTCGACGGGCGGCGCTACGACGACCGGGCGGAGCTCGCGCGGGCGCTGGTCGCGAAGTGGGACTTCGCCGCCTCCTATTTCTTCGGCCGGGGCGAGGCCGGGGAGGCGTGGCGCTCGCTGCGGGAGTGGCTGAACGGGCTGCCCGACGACAGCCGGATCGGGCTGATCGACGGGTATCTGACGACGGACCTGGCGCCCGATGTGAAGCTGCTGCATCTGGTGCGGTGGCTGGAGCCGGGGCTGCCGCCGCACTATCTGGGACGGCGCCTCACGGCGGACGACCTGCCGGGCCTGGCGGGCCTCGCGGGTGATCACGAGCATCCCGACCACCGGGTGGCGTGCCTGCTCGGCACGGAACTGTGGGAACGGCACCTGCTCCGCGTCCTGGCGGGCTTCGAGGGCGGCCGGGAGCTGGCGGCGATCGACGACCGCTGGCGGTCCCATGTCGCGGCGTGGAACGAGCTGACGGCCTGGCTGCGGCAGCAGACGCCCCCGGGAGTGGCGGCGAGGCTGCCCGCTGCGGAGTCGGAGGATCCGCCGGTGCTGCGGCTGACGCTGCTGGCGCTGGCCGCGCGGCCGGGCGAGACGCGGGAGCGGATCGTGCAGGCGGCGGAACGGGCGCGGGCGTCGGTGCGCGAGCCGGTCGGCTGGTTCGGCTGGATGGCGGACGGCGCGGGCGACGATCCGCTGCGGCTGCTGGCGGTGGCGCGGGCCGCGCCCGAGGCCGTACTGGAGAACGAGGCCGCGGAGCGGGACCGGCGCGCGGCCGAGCGGCGGACCGGTGAGCTGCGCGAGCGGTGGGCGGACCGGGAACGGCGCCGCCTGGCGGGCCGCCCGGCGGCGGTGCGCAGGGCGGTGGGCTGGTCACTGCCGCTGCTCCTGGTGTGGCTGCTGGGGAGCCTGTTCGTCGGGACGGTGCTCAGCGGCGAGGAGGGCGGTACGCGGAGCCAGGGAGGGTTCCAGCTGCCGCCCGGCCTGCCACTCTGGGTGCTGGCCGCGTTCTCCCTGCTCGCCTGGGGGGTGCAGTGCGGCAGCGAGGTGATGCTGGCGCGCACGCAGGGCGGCGACTACCTGCCGTACGGCCCGTGGTCGGCGCTGTCGCGCTTCCTGGGCGCGGGCGGCCGCGGGCTGGCCAAGGCGTCGCAGACGATGTCGGGCGCGGCGCGGCGGACGTCCGGGCGGGGGTGCGGCCTGATGCTGCTCGCCGGGACGGTGCCGCTGCTGCTGTTCCTGATGCTGATCGGGATGGTCCTCTCCATCCCGAGCCCGCTCTGGGTGCTGGTGATGATGGCCGGGGCGGCCGCGCACGGGGTGGCCGCCGGGATCAGGCTGCACCGGTGGCGGCAGGCGCACGCGGCGGCGGAGCGGAAGGCTCTCACATGACAGGGGTGGCATGAGCAGCGGAGTCGAGGCCGACATCGCGCTGGACTCGGCCGTCGTCCTCAGCCTGGGGATGAACCGCGTCCTCGGGCGCACGGCGGGGCTGGCGGGGCGCGGCGCGGAGGCGCTGGCCGCGCTGGCGGCGGGGAAGGCCGAGGCGCGGGCGGCGGCGCTGGCCGAGGCCGAGTCGTACGACCAGGCGCTGCGCCAGGTCCTGGAGCGCAACGCCCGGATCGCGGCGCTGGCCGAGACCCGCGAGAAGCTCGCCGCCGATGTGGCCCTGCCCGAGCCGCTGCCTCCATCGGAGCAACCCGCCGAGGAGCTGACGGCCTGGTGCGCCGCCACCGACACGGAGCTGGACGCGGCCGAGCGCGCGCTGTCGGAGCATCTCGCCGGCCAGGTCGCGGCCGAGATCTTCGCCGTACCGGCCGGTGAGGGGCTGCACGCCGACCTCGGCGCGCCGACGCCACCGCGTCCAATGGAGGGCGCGGAAGTCCACCGGACGCTGGAACGCGTCCTCGCGCGCCTCCTGCCGGACGCGACGGAGGCCGACCGGCGGGCCGTGGCGGAGGCGGCGCGGCTGCTGGCCGGCGCGGTGTCGCCGGAGGAGGCCGAGGGCGTCCTGACCGAGGTGCGGCTGCGGGTCGGCGCTGCGAACCGCCGTACGGAAGAGGTGCGCGCGGAGGAGCGCCGCCGGGCGGAGGAGCGCGACGCCGCCGAGCAGGCCGAGGCCGAGCGGCGGTACGTGCTCGGCTCGATCACCTCGGCGTTCGAGGAGATGGGGTACGACGTCGAGGGCGGCTTCGAGACGCTGGCCCCGGCCGGTGACGGCACGGTCGTGCTGTCGCGGGGGTCGTGGCCGGACCACAGCGTCCGGATGCGGGTCGACGACGCGGCGCACGTGCGGGCCAAGATGGTGCGGACGCGGCCGGCCCGCAGCGAGGACGACCGGCGGCTGGACGTGGAGCGCGAGCGGGAGTGGTGCGAGGCGTTCGAGGCCGCCAGGGAGCGGCTGGCGGCCGCCGGGGTGCGCTCGGAGGTCACCTGGCGGCTCGCCCCGGGCGTCCAGGAGCTGCCGGTGTCGGGCGCGGCACGGCAGACTGGGTCCCGACCCGCCCAACGCGAGCGCCGCCGGGAGCGTGAGAAGTGACTGCGTGCAAGGCCCCGTCCATACGCGAGTGGCCCCCTTCCGGGAGCCGCCGAGCGGAGGCGAGGTGATGAGCGCGAGTGGCCGCGCGCTCGCTCGCCGCCGAGCGGAGGCGAGGCCATGAGCGCGAGTGGCCGCGCGCTCGCTGGACTGAGGAGCGCAGGGAGCTTGCGACCGGAGCGACGAGGGAAGCGAGCGCGTAAAGCGGCCGCTCGCCGCCGAGCGGAGGCGAGGCCATGAGCATCGAGTCGCCTACGTTGGGGGGGCGGTTGCCGGGGTGGCCTCCGTTCATTAGGGAGTTGGACGCGACGCTCTCCGTGCACTCGCAGTACGTGCTGTCGGGGAATCTCTATGACAGCTTCCTGGCGCCTCCCGTGGACGGTGCCGGGCCAGGGCGGCTGCTGCCGCTGCGGGAGCTGCTGTGGGAGTCGCTGCGGTCCAGCGGGTTCTCCTGCATGGTGGTGTACGACCCGGTGGACGGGCTTCAGGTGCATCCCGACACCGGGGACGAGATCTCCGAGGAGGCGCACCGGGCGGCCGACCAACTGCTCGGCAAGCGCAAGGACGGGAAGCCGTCGCTGGAGGCGCTGACGGGGCATCTGGCGTCGATCGCGCGGCCGTCGGAGAACCTGCGCGCCGCGTTCGTGATCGACTCGGCGTCCCGGATCGCGCGGACGCCGACGGATCTGGAGCCGGCCGAGCGGGACTTCTTCCGGTTCTGCGCGAAGCTGTCGCGGTCGGCGCGGCCGGTGCGGGTGGTGGGCGCGCGGCCCAAGCCGCTGTACAACCCGATCGTCTGGCTGGTGGAGCGGCCCGGCGATCTGCCGCCGTGGCTGACCGCCGACAACGAGACGATCCGCGAGATCACGATCCCGCGGCCGCATCTGGGCGACCGGCAGGAGACGGCGCGGCTGCTGGCGCGGGCGTTCGGGGTGAGCGACGTGGGCGGTGACGAGGCCGCGGCGGCGGCGTGCGACGCGTTCGCCGAGCAGGCCGACGGGCTGACGCTCCAGTCGATGATCGAGGTGACGCGGCTGGCCAAGGAGCGCAACGTCGACCTGGCCGACCTGCCGGACGCGGTCCGCACGTACAAGCTGGGGGTGCTCGACAACCCGTGGAGCCGCGGCCATCTGCGGCGGCGGGTGCTGGACGGCGAGCGCAAGGTCCCGGAGCGGGTGATCGGCCAGACGCAGGCGGTGACCAAGACGCTCGACATCCTCAAGCGGGCGGTGCTGGGGCTGTCGGGCGCTCAGGCGACCCGGTCCGGGAGCCGGCCGCGCGGGGTGCTGTTCTTCGCCGGGCCGACCGGAACGGGCAAGACGGAGCTGGCCAAGGCGATCACCGAGCTGGTGTTCGGGGACGAGTCGGCGTACCTGCGGTTCGACATGAGCGAGTTCTCCGGGGAGGGCTCCGGGGACCGGCTGATCGGGTCGCCGCCCGGGTACGTGGGGCACGAGGCGGGCGGCGAGCTGACCAACGCGGTGCGGGAGGACCCGTTCCGGGTGATCCTGTTCGACGAGATCGAGAAGGCGCATCCGCGGATCCTGGACAAGTTCCTGCAGATCCTGGAGGACGGCCGGCTGACCGACGGCCGGGGCAACACCGTGCACTTCTCCGAGTCGATCCTGATCTTCACCTCGAACCTGGGGATGTACGTGCAGGGCCGCGACATCACGGCGCGTTCGGACGTGGCGTCCCCGCCGGCGCCGCGGATCCAGAACATCACGCCGGGGATGTCGTACGACGAGGTCGAGCACCGCATCAAGAGCGCGGTCGCCGACCACTTCACCGAGGTGCTGAACCGGCCGGAGCTGCTCAACCGGTTCGGCGACAACATCGTGGTGTTCGACTTCATCGGCGCGGAGGCCGCCAACAAGATCTTCGATCTGCAGTTCGCCAACATCTGCCGCCGGGTGACCGACGAGCACCGGCTCGTCCTGGCGGTGAAGGGCGACGCGCTGAACACGCTGCGCGAGTGGTGCACGACCGAGCTGGACAAGGGCGGCCGGGGCATCGGGATGGCGCTGGAGTCGTACTTCGTGAACCCCCTCGCCAGGGCGCTGTTCGACCGGGAGCTGGTGCCCGAGGAGCGGATCACCGTGTCCGCCATCCGGCGGGAGGGCAGCATCGTCCATCTGGATCTGCTGTGACCGGGCTGCTGCTGGCCAAGGCGCACTACCCGGTGACCACTCTCGGCCCCGGGGTCCGCGCGGGTATCTGGACGCAGGGCTGCACGCTCCATTGCAGGGGCTGCCTCTCGCGGGACACGTGGGACGCGGATCCGGCCAGGAACGTGCCGGTGGAGACGGTGCTCGGGTGGCTGAAGAGCCTGCCCGGGCCGGTGGAGGGGGTGACGATCTCGGGCGGTGAACCGTTCCAGCAGCCAGCGGCGCTGGCGGCGCTCGTGCGCGGTATCCGCAGGTGGCGGGACGAGTCCCACCATGAGACGATTCCATTGGACATTCTCGTTTACAGCGGATATGTCTACTCTCGGCTCTCGCGCTCCCCGGAGGCGCGCGAGATCCTGGAGTCGTGTGACGCCGTCATCACGGGGCCGTACATCGACCGGCTCAACCCGAGGGGGCGACACGCCCAGAGCGGCTCTCTACTCTGGAGGGGGTCGGCCAACCAGCGCGTCGTGCCACTGTCCCCCCTGGGACGGTCCAGGTACGGGGCCCTGAACGGCGCCGACCAGGTTGAGGAAGATCAGGACGCAGGGCCCCGAGTTCAGGTGTCCGTGGACGAAGGGCCGGAGGGAAGGCGGGTGTACTACATCGGGATCCCGCGGAGAGGTGACATGGATCACCTCACATCGACGCTGGAGCGCGCCGGGGTACGAGCGGGGGAAGTGTCATGGCGACCTTGAATTGCCCTGTCTGTGACGAGCCCTTCCAGCAGGGCGATCTGCTCTGCCTGAGCTGCGGGGCCAATCTGGCGCGCGCCGGGGGCGGCCGCCGGCAGGGACCGGCGTACGACGACCAGCAGCCACCGCGGATTCCGCCCCCGCCCGGCCCCCAGCAGGGGTACGGGCAGCAGCCCGCCTACGGCCAGGACCAGCCCGCGTACGGGCAGGACCAGTACGGGCAGGACCAGTACGGGCAGGACCCGTACGGCGGCCACCAGCAGGCTCCCCAGCACCACCAGCAGGGCGGCCAGCACCAGCAGGGCGGCGGCCAGTACGGCCAGCCGCAGCCGCCCGGCCCCGGCGACAACCCGTACGGCGGTGGCGGTGGCGACGCCCAGTTCGGCGCCCCGTACGGCCAGCAGGGCCAGCAGCCCCCGGGCCAGAACCCGCACCAGCCGCCCGGCCCGCCCGTGCCCGGCCCGCCCCAGCACCAGCAGGGCGGCGGCCAGCATGAGCAGTACGGTCCGCCGCAGCCGCAGTACGGCGACCAGCAGCCCCAGTACGGCGAACCGCAGCAGCCGCAGCAGTCCCCGCCGCTCCCGAACGACCCGTGGGGCGCGCCCCAGCAGGGCCAGCAGGGCCAGGGGCAGCAGCAGGACCAGAACCAGTGGGGCGCTCCCCCGCCCCCCTCACCGGACCAGTGGGGCCAGCCCCAGCAGCCGCAGCAGCAGCACGGGGGCGGCCATCACCAGCCTCCGCCGCCGCAGCACCAGCAGCAGGGCCAGCCCCAGCAGGACCAGTGGGGCGCTCCCCCGCCGGCGGACCATTGGGGGCAGCCGCAGCAGCAGGGCGGCGGCCAGTACGGCCAGCCGCAGCCGCCCGGCCCGGGCGACAACCCGTACGGGCAGGCCCCCCAGCAGGGCCTGCAGCCCCCGCCGCACGGCCGCGAGGCCACCCTGCTCCCGCAGGACCAGCAGGGGCAGCACCGTCCGGGTCCTGACAGCACGGGCCTGATGTGCCCCTACTGCGAGGCCGTGCTGAGCAACCCGAGCGCGGCGCAGTGCGACTCCTGCCTGCGCCCGCTGCCGCAGCAGGGCACGCCGGTGCTGCGGGTCCTGTTCCCCACGGGCGAGCTCAAGGTCTCGGTCGGCCAGCACCTGGTGCTGGGCCGGGACGCGGGCCAGTCGCCGGTGGCGGCCACGTTCACGCAGTACGACAACGTGTCGCGGCGCCACTCGACGGTCTGGCTCGACCCGTCCGGCACGGCCTGGGTCCGCGACGAGGGCTCCACCAACGGGACCTTCGTCAACGGCGAGCGCCTGCCGCGCGGCGTCGAGGCTCCTCTCCGCGACGGCGACCAACTCCGCCTGGCCGCCGACGTGACGGGCACCGTCCAGCTCAAGTAGCGGCAGGACCGCAGAACGCCCAAGGGCCGCTCCGTACCAACGGAGCGGCCCTAAGCGTTGCGGCGCCTAATGGGGGCAAGGGGCGAAGCCCCAAAGGGGTCGAGGGGACGAAGTCCCCCGCAGGGGGTGCGGGGGACGGAGTCCCCTGCCCCGGGGAGGGTGCCCGGAGCGAGGAACGAGCGCAGGGCACCCACCCCGGGCCCGGGTGGTGTGGAGGGTCGCCCCTCCACAATGAAACAGCCCCTCCACAATTACAGGCGCTCGACCACGTAGTCGACGCAGGCGGTCAGGGCCTCGACGTCGGCCGGGTCGATCGCCGGGAACATGCCGATGCGCAGCTGGTTGCGGCCCAGCTTGCGGTACGGCTCGGTGTCGACGATGCCGTTGGCGCGCAGCACCTTGGCGACGGCGGCGGCGTCCACCTGGTCGGTGAAGTCGATCGTGCCGACGACCTGCGAGCGCTGCGCCGGGTCGGTCACGAACGGCGTGGTGTAGGAGGTCTTCTCCGCCCACGTGTAGAGCCGCTGCGCCGAGTCGGCCGTGCGGGACGTGGTCCAGGACAGGCCGCCCTGCCCGTTCATCCACTCGATCTGCTCGGCGAGGAGCAGCAGGGTGGCCACGGCCGGGGTGTTGTACGTCTGGTCCTTGGCCGAGTTGTCGACCACGGTCTTCAGGTTGAAGAACTCGGGGACGTACCGGTCGGACGCGGCGATCTCCTCGATCCGGGCCAGCGCGGCCGGGGAGGCGAGCGCGACCCACAGGCCGCCGTCGGCCGCGAAGCACTTCTGCGGCGCGAAGTAGTAGACGTCGGTCTCGCTGACGTCCACCGGCAGGCCGCCGGCGCCGGACGTGGCGTCCACGAGCACCAGCGCCTCGTCGGCCGTGGTGCCCTCGGGACGCTTGATCGGCATGGCCACGCCGGTCGAGGTCTCGTTGTGGGTGAGGGCGTAGACGTCCACGCCCTCCTCGGCCCGCGGCAGCGGGTGGGTGCCCGGGTCCGCGGCGATCACCGACGGGTCGGCGAGCCAGGGCGCGCCCTTGGTGACCTTGGCGAACTTGCTGGAGAACTCGCCGAACGTCAGGTGCTGCGACTTCTCCCGGACCAGGCCGAACGCGGCGGTGTCCCAGAACGCGGTGGTGCCGCCGTTGCTGAGCAGGACCTCGTACCCGTCGGGCGGCGAGAACAGCTGCGACAGGCCCTCGCGGACGCGCCCGACGAGGGACTTCACCGGCTTCTGCCGGTGCGAGGTGCCCATGTAGGCCGCGCCCGACTCGGCCAGCGCGGCGAGCTGCTCGGGGCGGACCTTGGACGGGCCGCAGCCGAAGCGGCCGTCGGCGGGCTTGAGGTCGGCGGGAATGGCAATGGCTGGATTGGCGCTGTCGGTCACCCGCAGAAGGCTACTTGACCTGGGGCTCGGATCATGGAAAGGGCCCACATGCCGAGACGCCCCGGGGCTCACCTGCGGCCGCGCCGCCCGGCCCGGACCGTCCACAGGGCCAGGACCGCCAGCGCGGCCAGGCAGACGCCCGCGATCACGGCGGGCGGGTAGACCCACGGGTCGCCGCGGCGGCGCGCCTCCACGGCCGTCGCGATCGAGTCGTACGCCAGGAAGCCGAGCAGCAGCGCGACGGCGACGGCCGCGATCCGGCCGGCGACCGCGTTGGTGCGGCGCCGCCGCTCCTCCCGCTCGCGCTCGTACCGCCGCAGCTCCTCGGCCGCGTCCGGGACGGCGCGCGCGGGGCGTGCGGCGGCGGGCGCGGGCCCGATGTCGCCCTCCAGCGGCTCGTCGTAGTCATCGGTCACGCATCAATCATTCCAAAAGCCTTCCCAAGATCTGCCAGTGCTCGGTTACATGGCGCGGAGCGATCTAGGTCAGGAGGTGCCGCGTGAGCACGGGGCATGCCGAGCCGCAGGGGGCGGACCGCTTCGAGGGGCTGGTGAGCCTCTTCGAACGGATCCGGGAACGGCCCGGGGCGCGGACCGGCGACCGGCTGCGGCCGCTGCTGATCTCGTTCGGGAGCGAGGCCGAGGCGCAGCAGGTGGCGCACCGCCTGGTGGAGCGCTGCCGGGACGACCCGGGCCCGGTCAGCCACATCACGACCGGCGTGGACGGCGAGGGCCGGGCGGGCCCGCACGCGTTCACCGACCTGGCGCTGCTCCTGCGGCACGTCACGCACGAGCTGTCGCAGCCGCGGCAGCGGTTCGAGCCGGGGCTGCGGTTCCCGATGCTGAGCATGCTGCTGTGGCTGCTGGAGCTGCGGCGGATGCGGCTGGACCAGGCGCAGGCCGGGGACGGCGGGCCGCCGGACCGGCAGTTCGCGTCCGACGCGCAGCGGCAGCTGTGGGGGCTGGCGGCCGACCTGCGGGCGGCGGCCGGGGACGACGCGGGCCGGCGGACGCTGCTCGGCCGCGGCATCCGCAGCCGCCGGCGGATCATGGTGCCGGCGGAGCGTCCCGGGCAGCAGGGCCGGCTGGCCTCGGCGCTGTCGTACCTGGAGCAGATGGCCCCGATCGGGGTCGCGCTGATCGCGCTGGTCAGCGCCACCGCGGCGAGCACGCTGGACCTGCTGGCGGCGGTGGTGGCCGGGGCGGTCGGGATGGCGTTCGTGCTGCTCCAGGTCACCGCGCGGACCCGGGACTGGGCCGGGGGACGCCGCTACCGCTGGTTCACCTCCCGCGAGCAGCGCTACGTCCACGCGCGGTCGTCGGGGTTCCTCGGCTTCGCGCTGGAGATCGTCGACCGGCCCGAGGCGGCCCCGGGCACGCCGCTGGACGCCGAGCTGGAACGGCTGCTGGTCGCGGCGTTCCTGCACGATCTGCGGTCGGCGTACCGGCGCGGGATCTGGCGGGCCGCCTGGGCGCGGGTCCGCTACCCGGCGGTGGTGGTCGACCGGCTGCCCGAGGGCGACCCGAACCGGGAGCAGAGCCGCCGCTTCGTCGAGCGGGTGGAGGAGGTGCGGCGCGCCGAGGAGCGGTTCGACCCGCTGGTGGTCGCGGTCCTGCTCGGCTCGCGGGACGAGGCGCGCACGCTCGCGCTGGCCGTGCGGGCGCCGCTGGGCGAGCAGAGCGTCGCCGACCTCGACGAGGTCCGCGAGAGCGCCCAGGGCAACCCGCTGTGGACGGGCCAGGAGGACGAGCGGCGCCGGGTGGCGGTGCTCGGCACCCGCCGCGAGCTGCGCGTGGACGCGGGCCGCGGCGACGGCGCGTCCACCGAGCCGGTGTACCGGGGCCGCCGCCGGCCGCTGGCCAGCCGCCCGGCGGTGCCGTGGATCGTGGCGGGCACGCTCCTCGCCGCCTCGGTGTCGGTGATCTCGTTCCAGGCGGTGCGGTACTGCTCGCCGGTCACCGTCCGGCACGCCCCCAACGGCGAGTGCATCGGGATCAGCGACGGGTCGTACGTCTTCCACGACCGCCTCCAGGGCGTGGAACGGCGGATCGAGGCGCTCAACGACCAGGTGATCGAGTCCGGCAAGCCGTACGTGACGATCGTCTACCTGGGGCCGATGACGACCGACCCGGCCAACCACAACTCCGAGACCGACCTGCTGGCCGGCAACCACGGGGAGCTGGTCGGGCTGTCGATCGCGCAGCAGCGGCACAACGCGGCCGGCGGCCGGCCGCGGCTGCGGATCCTGCTGGCCAACACCGGCTCGCGGTTCCGGTACGCCCGCGCGGTCGCCGGCGAGATCAGGAGGCGCGCCGCCGCCGATCCCACGATCGTCGGCGTCGTCGGGTTCGGGCAGAGCCGCCGGCAGACGCAGGAGGCGATCGACGAGCTGGCCAAGTCGGCGCTGCCGATGGTCGGGACGACCAACACGTTCGACGGCACGGGCCTGGCGAAGGGCCGCTTCTCGCCGTACTACTTCCGGCTCGCGCCGCCTAACCGGCGGCTGGCCGAGCACGCCGCGCACTGGGCCCGCAACGGCCAGACCGGGGTACGGGCCACGACCGCGGACGTCTTCCTCGACACCAGCCGCGACGACCAGTACAGCCGGAACCTCGCGCAGGACTTCGCGGCCGCGTTCGCGCCCGGCAAGGTGCGGACGCTGGCGTACTCCGACCCGAGCCAGGTGTCGGCCAAGGTGCAGGAGGCGTGCACGAAGCCGTCCGAGGTCTTCTACTACGCGGGCCGTTCGGACGAGTTCCAGCTGTTCGTCAACAAGCTCGCCAACACCGAGTGCGGCGGCCGGCGGATCGTGATGGCGGGCGACGAGGTCACCAAGTACGTCAGCGACAACGCCGCGAACATCGGCCGCACCGACTCGGTCCGGCTGTTCTTCAGCCCGCTGGCGGCGCGCGAGGCGTGGGACCCGGCGTGGGTCGGCGGGCAGCCGCTGCACGTCTTCTACAGCACGTTCGGCCCGGTGGTGGACGAGCTGGTCGGCGCGAAGGCCCCGGCGAACGCGCGGCCGTCCCTGACGCACGCCGCGCTCGGGTACGACGCCGCCCGCGCCGTGATCGGGGCCGCCGAGCGGATCTACGGCGACCAGGACCGGACGCTGCCGACCGCCGCCGCGATCCTGTCGGAGCTGACCGAGCCCGGCGAGGGCGCGCTCCCGCAGGGCGCCACCGGCCTGCTGCGCTTCGGGCCGCGCTCCGGCGGCCACCAGATCGAGGAGAAGCCGGTGCTGCTGTCGGCGGTCCGCCCGCCCGACGGCCGGCTGGAGATGGTCGCGGTCTGCGGCCGGCTCGTCAGCCGCCCGCCGGGCGCGCCGGACGGGTGCCCGCCCGCGCGCTAGAACGGCCGAGGCCCCCGGCCGGAGCCGGGGGCCTCGCGAGGCGTTCGAGGGAACGGGGGTCAGGCGGCGCGGCGCTTGAGGGTCTCCGCGGCGCCGGGGACGTCGTTGATGTCGCGGGTGCCGGGGCCGGTGTAGCGGGCGGACGGCCGGACCAGGCGGCCGGTGCGCTTCTGCTCCAGGATGTGCGCGGCCCAGCCGGCGGTGCGGCCGCAGGTGAACATGGCGGGCATCATCGCGGTCGGGACCTCGGCGAAGTCCAGGATGACCGCGGCCCAGAACTCGACGTTCGTCTCGATCGGGCGGTCCGGGCGGCGCTCGCGCAGCTCGGCCAGCGCCGCGTCCTCCAGGGCCTTAGCGGCCTCGAACCGGGGCGCGTTCAGCTCCTTGGCGGTACGGCGGAGCACGCGGGCGCGCGGGTCCTCGGCGCGGTACACGCGGTGGCCGAAGCCCATCAGCCGCTCGCCGGAGTCGAGGATGTCGGTGACCACCTTGCGGGCGTCGCCGAGCTGCTCCACCTTCTCGATCATCGGCAGCACGCGGGCCGGGGCGCCGCCGTGCAGCGGGCCGGACATCGCGCCGATCGCGCCGGAGATGCTCGCCGCGACGTCGGCGCCGGTGGAGGCGATCACCCGGGCGGTGAACGTGGAGGCGTTCAGGCCGTGCTCGGCGGCGGAGACCCAGTACGCGTCGATGGCCTGGACGTGCTTCGGGTCAGGCTCACCGCGCCAGCGGATCATGAACCGCTCGGTGATGGTCGCGCCCTCGTCGATCCGGCTCTGCGGCACCATCGGCAGCGCCACCCCGCGGGCCGACTGCGCCACGAACGACAGCGCGGTGACCGAGGTGCGGGCCAGGTCGGCGCGGGCCTCCTCGTCGCTGATGTCCAGCAGCGGGCGCATGCCGTACGCCGGGGCCAGGATCGGCAGCGCGCTCTGGACGTCGACCCGCACGTCGCCGGACGTCACCGGCAGCACGTGCGGCTCCGCCGGGGCCAGCCCCGGGTCGAAGCTGTTGTCGACCAGCAGTCCCCAGGCGTCGCCGAAGGAGACGCGGCCGACGAGATCCTCGATGTCGACGCCCCGATAGCGGAGGGCGCCGCCTTCCTTGTCCGGTTCGGCGATCTCGGTCTCGAAGGCGACGACCCCCTCGAGACCGGGTTTGAAGTCGGACATGTCGTCCTGCCTTTCGTCCCCATAGTGATAAGGCGGTGCCGTGCCATTGAACCTTGTCGCTACTACCGATGAGTACCCAGGTCCCTTTGAGATGCACAAACCGCAGGTGAGAGGCTCGTTCGCCGTGGACAACCCGATTCCGGACCCCGCCGGGCTCCGGCGCACCTACGAGGGCGGTGAGCTGGCCGAGACCACGCTGCCGGCCGATCCGCTCGACCTGTTCGCCGCGTGGTTCGCCGACGCGGCCGCGCTCGCCGCGCTGGCCGAGCCGAACGCGATGGTCCTCGCGACCGCCTCGGCCGAGGCCGTCCCGAGCGTCCGTACCGTCCTGCTCAAGGGGTACGGCCGCGACGGCTTCCGCTTCTTCACCAACCTCACGTCCCGCAAGGGCCGCGACCTCGCCGAGAACCCGCGGGCGTCGCTGCTGTTCCCGTGGCACTCGATGCACCGGCAGGTGATCGTCGCCGGCACGGTGGAGGAGCTGACCCGGTCCGAGTCGGCGGCCTACTTCCGCACCCGCCCGTACGGCTCCCGGCTCGGCGCCTGGGCCAGCGAGCACCAGTCCGCCGTGATCTCCGGGCGGGCGGAGCTGGAGGCCCGGTGGGCCGAGCTGGCCCGCCGCTGGCCCGACCCGGCCGCGCTTCCGGACGCCGGTCCCGGCACGGGCCGCGGCGATGACGACGCCGTGCCGCTGCCGGACTTCTGGGGCGGTTTCCGGGTCGTCCCCGAGACGGTCGAGTTCTGGCAGGGCCGCCCCAACCGGCTGCACGACCGGCTCCGCTACCGGCGCGTGCCCGCGACGCCCCCCGGCGGCGGCGAGACCTGGAAGGTCGAGAGACTCTCTCCGTGAAGTGGGTCAAACAGGTCGCGATCGATGTGCGGCCGCTGCGGCATGGAGCGTTCCGGCGGCTGTGGCTCGGCCACGGCGTCTCCTACATCGGCTTCCAGGTCACCGCCGTGGCCGTGCCGGTCCAGGTGTACGACATGACCCGGTCGTCGTTCTGGGTCGGCGCGCTGGGCGTCGTCAACCTCGTCCCGCTGATCGTCTTCGGGCTGTGGGGCGGCGCGGTCGCCGACCACATGGACCGGCGCAGGCTGCTGTTCGTCTCCTCCTGCGTCATGTGGGGCTCGACGCTGCTCCTGCTCCTCCAGGCGGTGCTCGGGATCGAGAACCTCTGGCTGATCATGGCGGTGGTGGCCGTCCAGGCGACCGGCTTCGCGGTGGCCTCGCCGACCCGGTCCGCGATCATCCCGAGGCTGCTCGACACGTCCCTCGTCCCGGCGGCCAACACGCTGTCGTTCACCGCCAGCACGGTCGGCATGCTGGCCGGCCCGATGTTCGCCGGCGTGATCCTCGCCCAGTGGGGCTACTCCGCCGCGTACGCGCTGGACGCCGTCCTCTTCACCATGGTCCTGTGGGCCGCGCTGCGGCTGCCGCCCATCCCGCCCCTCGGCGACATCACCGGCACGCCCGGGCTGCGCTCGGTGATCGAGGGCCTGCGCTACCTGTGGACCCAGCCCGTCCTGCTGATGTCGTTCGTCGTCGACATCATCGCGATGGGCATCGCGATGCCGCGCGCGCTGTTCCCCGAGGTCGCCGAGACCCGCTTCGGCGGCGAGGGCGCGGTCGGCTGGCTCTTCGCCTCGATCGCGTTCGGCGCGTTCGCCGGCGGCCTGGTGTCGGGCTGGATCGGCCGCGTCCACAGGCAGGGCGTCGCCCTGGTCGCCTCGATCGTCGCCTGGGGCCTGGCCGTCGCCGCCGCGGGCCTCGCCCACCAGCTGTGGCTCGTCCTCCTGCTGCTCGCCGCCGGCGGCGCCGCCGACCTGGTCTCCTCGGTCTTCCGGCAGACGATGCTCCAGACGTACGCGCCGGACGAGATGCGCGGCCGCCTCCAGGGCGTCTTCGTCGTGGTCGTCGCGGGCGGGCCGCGCCTGGGCGACGTCCGCGCCGGCGCCACCGCAGCCATGGCCGGCGCCACCGCGTCCTGGGTGGGAGGCGGCATCGCCTGCGCGATCCTGGTGGTGGTCGCCGCCCTGTGCGTACCGGCCCTGTTGCGCTATGACACCCGCACGGCCCTGCCCGCCGCGCCCGGCGAGGCCGGGCGCCCGAGCCCCGAACGCTCCAAGGACGCCGACTAGCCGACCAGCCGACCAGCGCCTCAGCCGACGGCGGAGGCGGCGACCTTGAGATCGGTGACCAGGCCCTCGTACATGGCGTCGCGGTCGTCGGAGCGCAGCACGGCCGAGGGGTGGATCGTGGCGAGCAGGCACAGCCGGGCGGAGTCGCGCTCGGCGGGCGGGCCGGCGGCCGCCGGGGTGCCGATGAGGTCGAGGTCGGGGAGCGGGAACAGCTCGCCGCGCTGCTTCGTGACCCGGAACGACGAGCCCAGCAGGGCCTTGCCGGCCGTGGCGCCGAGGGCGACCACCACGTCCGGTTCGAGGGCGCGCAGCTCGGCGAGCAGCCAGGGGCGGCAGGCGCGGGTCTCGCGGACGTTCGGCGACTCGTGGATGCGGCGCTTGCCCGCCTGCTGCTTGAACTTGAAGTGCTTGACCGCGTTGGTGATGTAGACGTCCCCGCGCTCGATCCCGGCCTCCTCCAGGGCCCGGTCGAGGAGCCGCCCGGCCGGGCCGACGAACGGCTCGCCCCTGCGGTCCTCCTGATCGCCCGGCTGCTCCCCGACGAAGACGACCCGCGCGTTCGGTGCGCCGGCGCCGAACACGGTCTGCGTGGCGTCCGCGTACAGCGGGCAGCCCCGGCAGCCCGCCGCCGCCTCGGCCAGCGCGCCGAGGTCCGTCCGTGACGCCGGGTCATCGGGCAGGTACGGAGTGGCGTCGTGGGAAGAATCGGAGGTCATGGTGCGTTGCTCCGTACCCGTGCCCGGGGCCACCACACCAGGGATATCCGCGCGAACCCTCCCTGAAGAGGTGGAGCGAAGTAGACTCGAAGCCACAAGACTGGAGGGAGCTGTGACCTCACACGGCTTGATCGATACCACGGAGATGTACCTCCGGACGGTCTTCGAGCTTGAAGAAGAGGGGATCATCCCTCTCCGCGCGCGCATCGCCGAGCGCCTCTCGCAGAGCGGCCCCACCGTGAGCCAGACGGTGGCCCGCATGGAGCGCGACGGCCTGCTGCGGGTGGAGGGCGACCGGCACCTCGAGCTGACCGACAGCGGCCGCGGCCTGGCCACCCGCGTCATGCGCAAGCACCGCCTGGCCGAATGCCTGCTGGTCAACGTCATCGGGCTGCCCTGGGAGGACGTCCACATCGAGGCGTGCCGCTGGGAGCACGTGATGTCGGAGGAGGTCGAGCGGCGGCTGGTCGCCCTGCTCGACAACCCCACGACCTGCCCGCACGGCAACCCCATCCCCGGCCTGGACGAGCTGGGCGGCCACGGCGAGGACCCGCAGACCGCCGCGCTCTCGGTGATGACCGCCGTGGCGACCGCCGGCGGCGCCCCCGCCGTCGTCCGCCGCATCAGCGAGCAGGTTCAGGGCGACAGCGACCTGATGCTTAGACTCAAGCAGATCGGGATACAACCGGGGCGGGAGGTGACCCTCCGGGAGAGCGACGACGGGGTACGGGTGACGTGTGACGACGAGGACGGCGGAACGGGGACCGAGCTTCCTCGCGACATCGCCGAGCACGTGTTCGTCAGCAGGCGGTGAGCAGGTCCTTGCCGTTCCCGCCGCGGACTTTCCCGAAGATCTTCGTACCGTGACCCGGAACTCGCGTATCCCGGCGGTGAGTTCGTCGTTCAATACGAAGAAGGAACGTACGGCGTTCCGGCCGCGTGTCCGGTGAGGCCGCGACCGGTGCGGCGCCGTCTGGTGAACTGGTGGCTTCGGTGAGCAGGGTGGGCACATGAAGCGATGGGGGGAGTCGCCGCTCGACGCACGCCTGCCGCCCGAGACCGTCCTCAACCAGATGGAGATGGCGGTCATCGTCTGCGACCGCTTCAGCAACGTCATCTACGGCAACTCGTTCGCGCGGCAGCTGTTCGGCCACGGCGGCGATGAGATCATCGGGCACTCGGTGCTGTCGCTGGGCATCGCCGAGGAGGACCACGAGCAGGCGACCGAGCTCGCCCGGCACGTGCTCAAGGGCAACGTGTGGGAGGGCACCTTCTGCAACCTGCGCGCGGACGGCAGCACCGTCTACACGCGGGCGCACGCCGTGCCGCTGCGCCATCCCTCCGGCGCCGTCGACGGGGTCGTGATCTTCGCCCGGGAGGCGCTCCGCAGCAACCAGCGCGAGCAGGACCGGTACGGCCTGCTGGAGCGGATCGGCGACCGGCTGGGCGGCTCGCTGGAGCTGGAGACGACGCTGCGCCGGGTGGCCGACACGCTCGTGCCGCAGTTCGCCGACCACTGCTTCATCGACCTCTACAGCGGCGACCGGCTCTACCGCCGGGTGTCGCGGCACGCCGGCGGCTGGGAGCCGCCGCCCGGCACCTGGGCCGCGGTCGGCGAGCCGGTGTCGTACCCCGAGGGGCACTTCAGCGCCAAGGCGATGGCCCGCCGGGACGCGGTCCTGGTCGAGGACATGGTCCAGCACCGCTTCAGCGCGCCGTCCGACTCCAGCAAGCGGCTCGGCGACGAGATGGGCATCACCTCGGTGATCTCCGCGCCGCTGCTGGTGCGCGGCGAGCTGCTCGGCGTGATGAGCATGGCGCTGTCCAACCTGACCCGCCGCGCCGACCCGCACTACGACGGCTTCGACCGCGACCTGCTCGGCGCCATCGCCAGCCGGGTCGCGCTGGCGGTCGACAACGCGCTGCTGTTCGAGGAGGAGCGCGAGACCGCGCTGGCGTTCCAGAAGCACCTGCTCCCCGGCGAGCGGCCGCCCCGCCCGGACGGCCTGCAGATCGCCTGGCGGTACGAGCCCGCCCGCCCCCTGGAGTCGCACGGGCACGGCATCCAGACCCAGGTCGGCGGCGACTGGTACGACGTCATCCCGCTGTCGGCCGGCCGGGTCGGGCTGGTGATCGGCGACGTGGAGGGCCGCGGCGCCCGCGCCGCCGCCGTGATGGGCCAGCTGCGCGCCGCGCTGCGGGCGTTCGCGCAGGACGACAAGCCGCCCGCCGAGATCCTGCGCAAGCTCGACGAGTGGGTCCGCACCATGACCCGCCCGGAGCGGATGAGCTCCGGCTGGAACAGCGACGACCTGGTCCGCCCGCCGCTGGTGTCGTGCACGTACTTCGTGTACGACGCCTGGTCGCGGGTGCTGGAGTTCGCCAACGCCGGCCACGACCCGCCGCTGCTGATCACCGACGGCGAGGTCGGCGAGCTGCCGTTCGAGAGCGAGGGCGCGATGCTCGGGCTGCGCGCCCCGGGCATGGGCGGCGAGATCTTCTTCACCGAGGAGACCGCCGAGCTGAAGCCCGGCACGACGCTCGTCCTGTACACCGACGGGCTGATCGACCGGCGGCCCAAGGAGAACGGCGAGTACCACACCCGCGAGGAGTCCCGGGAGCTGGTCCGCACGGCGATCGAGGCGGTCGCCGGCCGGGACGTGGAGACGATCGCGAACGCCGCGTACGAGGCCGTCCCCGGCGACATCAACGACGACGTGGCGATCGTGGTGATCCGTACCGCCGGCGAGGAGCTGGCGGTCGAGGAGCGCACCTTCCCCGCCGAGCCGATCATGGTGTCGGAGGCCCGCCGGATGGCCGCGGACGCGTTCGCCTCCTGGGGGATGCACGACGAGCAGGCCGAGCTGGCCTGCCTGCTGGTGTCCGAGGTGGTCACCAACGTCGTCCTGCACGCCACCGCGACGCCGACGCCGCGCCGCGAGCTGGTGCTGGAGGGGCCGCCGCTGGTGCAGTTCAACACCGGCGACTTCTCCATGGCCGATCTCGACGACGCGGTGGACGCGTTCGACGAGGACGACTGGAACCTGGGCGCCGACCTCGGCCGCCGGGAGCCGCCGACCAAGGAGTTCCGGCTGCGGCTGCGGCGCGGCGCCGACGCGGTCTGGGTCGAGGTGTTCGACTCCGACATGCGGCTGCCGCGCATCCGCAGCGCCGGCGAGACCGACGAGGGCGGCCGCGGCCTCTACCTGGTCGACCAGCTCGCCAGCCGGTGGGGCGCCCGCCCCACCGCCGCCGGCAAGGCCGTCTGGTTCGAGCTGCCCCGCGGCTAGGCTGTGTTTCAAAGTCCCGGCCCACGGTGCTCGCCAGGCGGCTCGCACCGTGACCGTGCCTGTGCGAGCGCGACATCGCTTCGCGATCTGCCCGGTGAGGCTGGCCTCCGGCCTCGCCTCACCGAGCAGGTAGCGCGCTCGCGCGACGGCTGAGGCCACTTTGAGACAGGCCCTAGGGCCCGCGGTCGGGGCCCGCGGTCGGGGCCCGTGGTCAGGGCCCGTGGTCAGGGAACGAGCACGGCCGCGCCGGTGAAGCGGTCCTCGGCCAGGTCGGCGAGCGCGCGGTCCGCGTCGTCCAGCGGGTACGGCCGCGTCGTGACCGTCACGGGGAGCCGGGCGGCCAGCCGCAGGAACTCCTCGCCGTCCGCCCGCGTGTTCGCGGTCACGGACCGGACCTGCCGTTCCTGGAACAGGTGCCGCTCGTAGTCGAGGACCGGGATGTCGCTCAGGTGGATCCCGGCGATCGCGAGCGTCCCGCCGCGGTCCAGCCGCCGCAGCGCCGCCGGGACCAGCTCGCCCACCGGCGCGAACGTGATCGCCGAATCCAGCGGCCGCGGCGGCGCGGTGTACGAGTCGCCCGCCCACACCGCGCCCAGCTCCAGGGCCAGCTCGCGGGCCGCGGCCGACCGCGTGAACACGTACACCTCGGCGCCCTCCGCGATCGCGATCTGCGCCGCCAGATGCGCGGACCCGCCGAACCCCCACACGCCCAGCCGCCCGCCCGGCGGCGGTCCGGCCCGGCGCAGCGCCCGGTAGCCGATGATCCCCGCGCACAGCAGCGGCGCGGCCGTCACGTCGTCGAGCCCGTCCGGCAGGGCGTACGCGAACGCGTCGACCGCCAGCGCGTACTCGGCGTACCCGCCGTGCGCGTCCCAGCCGGTGTAGACGGACGCGGGGCACAGGTTCTCGGCGCCGCGGCGGCAGAAGCGGCAGGCCCCGCACGTGCCGCGGAGCCAGGCCACGCCCACCCGGTCGCCCGGCCCGCGGAGGCAGCCGTCCCCGGCGGCGACGACCTCGCCGACGACCTCGTGGCCCGGCGTGACGCCCGGCAGGTGGACGGGCAGGTCCCCCTCCGCGACATGCAGGTCCGTCCGGCAGACGCCGCACGCGAGCACCCGGATCAGCAGCTCGCCGGCCGCCGGCTCGGGCACGTCGCGCTCGACGGGACGCAGCGGCCGACGCTCGATCGGCCCCGGCTTCTCCACCGCCCAGGCGCGCATGCGCTCACTTTACGCCGGGTCCCCTAGATGGGCTCGGCGGCGACATGCGCCCAGGACTGGGTGAACCAGAGTTCGCCGCCGATGACGCGGGGTTTCGCGCCGGTACGCGGGCCGCCGTCCACCTCGTCCAGCAGCGCGGTCCGGATGCGGTCGGCGGCGTCCGGGTCGCGGGCGCCCGACAGCCACGGCTCCAGCGGGCGTTCGACGGTGAACACGTCCAGCCGGCGGATGCTGGCGCCCGCCGACGTGACCAGCTCGGTCATCGCCGCGATCGACGGGGTGCCGGGATGGTCGGGGTCGCGGAGCCGCTCGATGCGGTCCCGGTCGGGCTGCGCCAGGTTCCCGCGGACGAGGTCGGCGATGATCAGCCGTCCCCGGCAGACCCGCAGCAGCTCCCGGAGCACGCGCTCGGGGCGTCCCAGCGTGTAGAGCGAGAACCGGGCCGTGACCAGGGAGAAGCTGCCGTCGCGGTACGGCAGCGCGGTCGCGTCGGCGCGGACCCGTACCGGATCGGGGGTGCCGCGCCGGCGGACGCGGATGTCGTCCCGCGTCGCCATGGCCGTCCTGGCCTCGGGCGGGGTGTCGGGACCGCTCGGGATGCGGACCGGGCCGGTGCCGAACGTGACCGTGTCCATCCGGCGGCCATCGCTCCCGCGGTGCCGCCGCGGCATCGCGTCCACGGCGGTCATGTGCCGTACCTGGGGGCCGAGCGCGTCCGGCAGTGGGCCGGGGCCGCGCGCCACGTCCAGGCAGACGTCGTCGGGCGAGGGCTCGGTGAAATCGAGGAGGCGCCGGAGGTGCGGGGCGACGGGGGCGGCGGCGATCGTGGCCGGATGCGGCACGTCTTTCTCCCTACGGCTCCGGTCGGCCTCGCGGTGCGGGGAACGATCGTGCCGCCGGGGGCGCCGGGGCGTGCGAAGCCGGTCTCAAGTGCTATGACTCGCCGCCGGCGGGGTTTGTTCGCGGCGAAAGGGAGAAATTGCCATACCTCGCCCCCGCGCCTACTCCAGGGACTGCCCCCAGAGCGCCAGCACCACCAGCACGAACACCACCAGCACGGAGGCCCGGGCCGGTACCGGGAGCCGCATCCGCGCCGCCGCCCACCGGATGCAGAACGACCCCAGCAGCGCGACGACGATCAGGGCCAGAATGCCTTCCATGGCCACCTTCCGCTTCGAGGACGTGCCGCCCCTGGCAGCCTAGACGCCGCGCCGCCCCGGCCGCGGGTAAGGGCAGTGTTACCCCCGAGGTCGAATTACGTTCGGTGCGGGGATAACCTCACGGGCGTGGCAGATGCGATGGAAGACCAGAAGCGGGACCGCGTCGACGACCTGATGGTGCAGGTGGCCAGGGGCCGGATCGCCCTCGGCGCCGCCGCGCTCGTCGCGCCCGGCCTCAGCGCCCGCGTGCTCGGCGCGGCCAAGCCGGCCGACGGCGGCCGCGACCTGGCGGTCCGGATGTTCGCCGCCCGCGAGATCGCGCTGGGCGCCGGCTACCTGCTGAGCAAGGACTCCGACCGCGCCCTGTGGGCCCGCATGGGCCTGGTCGTGGACTCCCTGGACGCGGTGAGCGGCCTCCGCTCCCGCAAGACCCTCCCGCTGTGGCGCGCCGCGGCCGCCGTCGCGCTGGCCGGGGGTGTGGCCGCCGCCGGCGCCGCCAAGGTCACCAAGGACATCGTGCGCTGAGCCCGTCCGCCCGGAGCCGCCGGTGATCTCCCGATCGCGGTGGGTAAGGGGTCCCCTGTAGCCGTACGGCATGGGGGCTTGGCATGGGCGTTGGGGCGACGGAGGCACCGGTCGGCGCGGGCAGCATGCCCAAGGGGCGGCAGCTGTACGTCGTGCTCGGCGCGCTCATGCTCGCCATGCTGCTCGCCGCGCTCGACCAGACGATCGTGTCGACGGCGCTGCCGACGATCGTCGGGGAGCTCGGCGGGCTCGACCACCTGTCGTGGGTGGTCACGGCGTACCTGCTCGCCGCGACGGCGTCCACGCCGCTGTGGGGGAAGCTGGGCGACCAGTACGGCCGCAAGCGGCTGTTCCAGGCGTCGATCGTCATCTTCCTGATCGGGTCGGCGCTGTGCGGGATCGCGCAGAACATGGCCGAGCTGGTCGCGTTCCGGGCCCTCCAGGGGCTCGGCGGCGGCGGGCTCATGGTGCTGGTCCTCGCGATCGTCGGGGACGTCGTGCCGCCGCGCGACCGGGGCCGGTACCAGGGGCTGTTCGGCGGCGTCTTCGGGATCTCCAGCGTGGTGGGCCCGCTGCTCGGCGGGTGGTTCGTCGACAACCTGTCGTGGCGGTGGGTGTTCTACATCAACCTGCCGATCGGGGTGCTCGCGCTGCTGGCGATCGCCGCGGTGCTGCACGCGCCGTCCCGGCGGGAGCGGCACCGGATCGACTACCTCGGCATCCTGCTGATCGTGGGGTGGTCGGTCGGGCTGGTGCTGCTGGCCACGTGGGGCGGCACGACCTACGCGTGGGTGTCGCCGCAGATCATCGCGCTCGGCGCCGGCGCGGCCGTGCTGATCGCGGCGTGGGTGCTGGTGGAGCGGCGCGCGGCCGAGCCGGTGATGCCGCCGCGGCTGTTCGCGCATCCGACGTTCACGCTCGGGTCGGCGATCGGCTTCGTGGTCGGGTTCGCGATGTTCGGCGCGCTGACGTTCCTGCCGATCTTCCTCCAGGTGGTGCACGGGGTCACGCCGACGATGTCCGGGGTGCACCTGCTGCCGATGATGGCCGGGATGCTGGTCTCCTCGATCGGGTCCGGGCAGCTGATCAGCCGGACCGGCCGCTACAAGATCTTTCCGGTGCTGGGGACGCCGATCGTCGCGGTGGCGCTGTGGTGGTGCTCGCGGATGGACGAGGCCACCTCCACGCTCTCCACCGGGCTGCGGTTCGCGCTGCTGGGCTTCGGGCTCGGCATGGTCCTCCAGGTGCTGGTGATCGCCGTCCAGAACGTGGTGCCGTACGAGGACCTCGGCGCGGCGACCTCGGGCGTGACGTTCTTCCGGCAGATCGGCGGCTCGTTCGGCGTCGCCGTGTTCGGGTCCATCTTCAGCAACCGGCTGGCGCACAACATGGAGGGCGTGCTGCGCGGGATGCCGCCGGGCTTCGATCCCGCGGCGGTGCAGGGCGACCCGAAGGCGATGGACCGGCTCCCGCCGCGGATCCGCGGCGAGTTCGTCCACGCGTACGCCGAGTCGATCCAGACCGTGTTCCTGTGGGCGGTGCCGATCGTGCTGGTGGGATTCGTGCTGACGTGGTTCCTGCGGGAGGTGCCGCTGCGGGCGACCTCGCACACGCGGGACTACGGGGAGGGCTTCGGGGGCGCGCCGACGTACCGGTCGTCCCAGAACGAGATCGAGCGCGCGCTGAGCGAGCTGATGCGCCAGGACGCCAAGGCCACCGAGCTGTACGCCCGGCTGGGCCGGATCGCGGAGGTGGACCTGCCCGCGGGCAGCATGTGGGCGCTGTGCCGCATCGCCCGCGAGGGGACGATCCGGGGCGACGCCCTGGCCGAGCGCGCCGGCGTCCCGGCGGAGCAGGGCCGCCCGTACGTGAACCGCCTCGTCGAGAACGGCCTCGTCCGGCGGCACGATGGGGAGCTGACGGTGACCCCCGCCGGACGGGAGGTCGCGGGCCGGCTCGTCGCCGCCCGCCGCGCCGGCCTGGCCCGCCACCTGGAGGGCTGGGAGCCCGAGGAGCACCCCGAGCTGGCCCGGCTGCTGTCGAAGCTGGCCGACGAGTCCCTCGGCGACGACGCCGACGTGAAGGTCTTCGCGGGGACCACCCCGGCGCGCTGAACGCGGCGGCGCCTACCTTGGTGGTGGGAGTCCCTGCGAGATGCAGGTCATATGGGCGTTGCATCGCGGCCGATGTAATCTCATACTGACTGACCGAATCACACTCGGTTTCGGGACGGAACCATCCAACCCCACACTTGGAGGCGTAGTGGCCGAGGCGTACATCGTCGGCGCGGTCCGTACCCCCGTCGGCACCAAGAAGGGTGCCCTCAAGGACGTTCACCCCGCGGACCTCGGGGCGCACACGCTCAAGGAGCTCGTCGACCGGACCGGGGTGGACCCGTCCGCGGTCGATGACGTGATCATGGGCTGTGTCATGCAGGTCGGGCCGCAGTCGCTCGACATCGCGCGTACCGCGTGGCTGTCGGCGGGGCTGCCCGAGAACGTGTCCGGCGTGACCATCGACCGGCAGTGCGGGTCCTCGCAGCAGGCGATCCACTTCGCCGCCCAGGGCGTGCTGTCGGGCACCCAGGACCTGGTCGTCGCGGCCGGCGTCGAGCAGATGGCGGTCGTGCCGATGGGCTCGTCGGTCGCCATGGCGCTGGAGAAGGGCATGCCCTTCCCGTACGGCGAGGGCTGGGGCGAGCGGTACGGCCAGCAGGAGATCTCGCAGTTCCGCGGGGCGCAGCTGATGGCCGAGAAGTGGGGCTTCTCCCGCGAGGACATGGAGAAGTTCGCGCTGGAGAGCCACCGGCGGGCCGCCAAGGCGATCGAGGCCGGCTACTTCGACCGGGAGATCGCCCCGCTGGCCGGGCTGGCCAAGGACGAGGGCGCCCGCCCGGACACGACGCTGGAGAAGATGGCCGGGCTCAAGCCGCTGCGCGACGGCTGGGACATCACCGCCGCGGTCGCCTCGCAGATCTCGGTCGGGTCCTCGGCGCTGCTGATCGCCTCCGAGGAGGCCGTCAAGCAGCACAACCTCACCCCGCGGGCGCGGATCCACACCCTCGCGCTCACCGGCTCGGACCCGGTCTACATGCTGACCGGCCCGATCCCCGCGACCGAGAAGGCGCTCGCCAAGAGCAAGCTGACGATCGACGAGATCGACGTCTTCGAGGTGAACGAGGCGTTCGCCCCGGTGCCGATGGCGTGGGCCAAGGACACCGGCGCGTCGCTGGAGAAGACCAACCCCAACGGCGGCGCGATCGCGCTGGGCCACCCGCTGGGCGCCACCGGCGGCGTGCTGATGACCAAGCTGCTGCACGAGCTGGAGCGCACCGGCGGCCGCTACGGCCTGCAGACGATGTGCGAGGGCGGCGGCCAGGCCAACGCCACCATCATCGAGCGCGTCTGACCGTAGGATTCGCCGGACGGCGGGCGGGGACTCCCCGCCCGCCGTTCCGCTTTCTCCGAGGAGGGGCATGGACGGGACCGTTCTGTACGAGGCGGCCGGCGGCATCGCGCGGATCACGCTCAACCGGCCCGAGGCGCGCAACGCGCTCAGCGACCAGATGATCGGCGAGCTGCTGGCGGCGTTCGGCCGGGCGTCCGCCGACGGCGCGGTACGGGTGATCGTGCTCACCGGCGCCGGCGACCGGGCCTTCTGCGCCGGGGCGGACCTGGCCGGGCTCGGCGCGGACGGGACGGTGGCCGATCCGGAGGCGATCCGCGCGAGCGCCCCGTACCGGCTGTTCACCGCGTTCCCGAGGCTGGGCAAGCCGGTCATCGCGCGGCTGGCCGGGCAC
The DNA here is from genome assembly GCF_040703975.1 of Spirillospora sp. NPDC029432. Taxonomy (NCBI): domain Bacteria; kingdom Bacillati; phylum Actinomycetota; class Actinomycetes; order Streptosporangiales; family Thermomonosporaceae; genus Spirillospora; species Spirillospora sp. NPDC029432. The sequence goes on along the minus strand of NZ_JBEZWH010000002.1, from coordinate 74,305 downwards.
GCGGTGGCGGGCGGGCTCGGGCTGGCGGCGGCCTGCGACCTGGTGATCGCCGCCGATGACGTCACGCTCGGCACTCCGGAGGTGAACGTCGGGCTGTGGCCGATGATGATCATGGCGATCATCAACCGGAACGTGCCGCCGAAGCAGGCGTTCAAGCTCTACTACACCGGCCAGCGGATCAGCGCCGCCGAGGGCCGGGAGATCGGCCTGGTCACCGAGGCGGTGCCGCGCGCCGAGCTGGACGCCCGGGTGGACGAGCTGGCCCGCACGATCGCCGCCAAGAGCCCGATCGGGCTGCGCAGGGGGCGCGAGGCGTTCTTCGCGATCGAGGGGCGGCCGCTGGAGGACCAGGTGGAGCACCTGCTCGGGGAGCTGGTGGAGCTGGCCGCGACCGAGGACGCCAAGGAGGGCATCGCCGCGTTCCTGGAACGGCGCGAGCCCGACTTCAAGGGCCGCTAGGCCATCGTCAGGCTGAGCGTGCGCTGGATGCGGGCGGCGGTCGCCCGCATCCGGTGCACGGACGCCTCCACCTTCGGCAGCCGGCGCGGCGGTACCGACACCGCCAGCGCGCCCACGACCGTGCCGGTGGCGTCGCCGACCGGGACGGCGGCGCAGCCGGTGCCGATCGCGTACTCCTCGCGGTCGATCGAGACGTCGCCGGGCTCGCGCAGCAGGCCGAGCAGCCGGGCGGGGTCGGTGATGGTGTGCGGGGTCAGGTCGACCAGCGGGTGCCGGGCCAGGTAGTCGCGGCGCCGCTCCTCGCTGAGCTGGCCCAGGACGCACTTGCCGACCGCGGTGGCGTGCGCGGCGTCGCTGAAGCCGACCCACAGGTCGACGCGCGGGGCCCGCGGGCCGTCCGCGACGTCGACGATCTGGATCTCGCCGTCGATCTGCATGCCGAAGTAGGCGGCGGCGCCCAGCTCGTCGCGCAGCGCGATCAGGGTGGGCCGGACGCGGGCCAGGACCTGCTGGGTGCGGGTCGGCCCGTGCAGGGACTCGACGCGGTCGCCCAGCACCCACAGCCCGTCCGACAGCCGCATGGCGTAGCCCTCGTGCGCCAGCGTGCGCAGCAGGTGGTAGGTGGTCGCGAGGGGGAGGGCGGCCTCGCGGGCGAGCTGCTTGGCCGGGGCGCCGCCGGGATGCGCGGCCACCGCCTCCATCAGGCGCAGCGCACGCTGCACCGAGGCGATCAGGGTCGGCCTCCGTGTCTCATCCATCACGCACAGCGAACCCTTCCGGCCTCGCGCGGTCAAGGCCTTTGCCGACACTCCCCTTTATTGGAGCACTTTCCGCGTACGCGGGGCGCCGGATTCGACGGTAAGGACACGCTATGGAACGGTCCTTTCACCGTCCGATTCCGGTTTCGCGGCGCGACCGTTTCCGGCGGACGCAAAGGGCGCCTGAAACTTCGCCCAAGATCGCGAATTCCCGTTCCGTTCTGGGTCTGCTCAAGCTCCCGACCGGGGAGTAACTTCGCGGTTGAGGCGAACGGAGAAGCAGCATGAGCGAGCCGAGCCGCAAGACCGCCGAGAGCCCCGCCGCGCCGGACAAGGACGTGGACGCGCGTGCCGCGCGGAAGGTCGCCGAGGAGGCGCGGGACGCCGAATGGCGGCTGCCGAGCTTCGGGAAGCAGCTCTTCCTCGGAGACTTCCGGCTCGATCTCGTGCATCCCCATCCGCGCCCGGACGAGGCGGCGCGGCGGAAGGGGGAGGAGTTCCTGGAGCGGCTCCGGGAATTGTGCGCCACCAAGATCGATCCGGCCGAGATCGAGCGGACCGCGCGCATTCCCGACGGCGTGATCCAGGAACTGCGCGCGATCGGCGCGCTCGGCATGAAGATCCCCGAACGGTACGGCGGGCTCGGCCTCGGCCAGCTCCACTACGGCCGCGCTCTGATGATCGTCGGATCGGTGAACCCGGCGCTGGCCGCGCTGCTGTCGGCGCACCAGTCGATCGGCGTACCGCAGCCGGTGAAGCTGTTCGGCACCGCCGAGCAGAAGGAGACGTGGCTGCCGCGCTGCGCCCGGGAGGTCAGCGCGTTCCTGCTGACCGAGCCGGACGTCGGCTCCGACCCCGCCCGGCTCCGGTCCACCGCCGTCCCGGACGGCGACTCGTACCTGCTGGACGGCGTCAAGCTGTGGACGACCAACGGTGTCGTCGCCGACCTCGTCGTGGTGATGGCGCGCGTGCCGAAGTCCGAGGGGCACCGGGGCGGCATCTCGGCGTTCGTGGTGGACATGTCCACGCCGGGCATCACGGTCGAGCACCGCAACGCGTTCCTGGGGCTCCGCGGCATCGAGAACGGCGTCACCCGGTTCCACCAGGTCAGGGTGCCCGCCGCCAACCTGATCGGGCCGGAGGGCGCCGGCCTCAAGATCGCGCTCACCACGCTCAACACCGGGCGGCTGTCGCTGCCGGCGATCTGCGCCGCGGCCGGCAAGTGGGCCACCAAGATCGCGCGGGAGTGGAGCCGGGAGCGGGTCCAGTGGGGCCGCCCGGTCGGCGAGCACGAGGCCGTCGCGCGCAAGATCGCGTTCATCGCGGCCACGTCGTACGCGATGGAGGCGATGCTCGACCTGTCCGGCCAGCTGGCCGACGACGAGCGCAACGACATCCGGATCGAGGCCGCGCTGGCCAAGCTGTGGTCCTCGGAGATGGCCTGCCGGGTCGCCGACGAGCTGATCCAGGTGCGCGGCGGGCGCGGCTACGAGACCGCCGAGTCGCTGGCGGCCCGCGGCGAGCGCGGCGTCCCGGCCGAGCAGCTGCTGCGCGACCTGCGGATCAACCGGATCTTCGAGGGCTCCACCGAGATCATGCATCTGCTGATCGCCCGCGAGGCGGTGGACGCGCACCTGTCGGTGGCCGGCGACATCATCGACCCCGAGGCGTCCCGCGAGGACAAGGTTCGCGCGGCCGCCCGCGCCGGCGGCTTCTACGCGCGCTGGCTGCCGACGCTGGTGACCGGCGCGGGGCAGCGGCCCGGCTCGTACGCCGAGTTCGGCGCGCTCGCCCGGCACCTGCGGTACGTCGAGCGGGCCTCGCGCAAGCTGGCGCGCTCCACGTTCTACGCGGCCGGGCGCTGGCAGGGCAGGCTGGAGTACAAGCAGGGCTTCCTCGGCCGCATGGTCGACATCGGCGCCGAGCTGTACGCGATGAGCGCGGTCTGCGTACGGGCTCAGGCGGACGCCGCGGCGTCCACGGCGTCCGCGGCGTCCACGGCGTCCTCGGATTCCGCGGAGAGCGCGGAACCGCTGGCCGGAGGCGGTGCGACGGCGCCCGGCCGCTCGGCCCTGCGGCTCGCCGACGCGTTCTGCCGGCAGTCCCGCGTGCGGGTCGAGGAGCTGTTCGACGGGCTCTGGCGCAACACCGACGACCTCGACGTGAAACTCGCCAGACAGGTGCTCGGCGGAGAGTTCACCTGGCTGGAGGAGGGCGTGCTGGACCCGTCCATCCCCGGCCCGTGGATCGCCGCGGCCGAGCCGGGGCCGAGCGAGCGGGACGGGGTGCACCGCACGATCCCCTGACCTGGGCCTCATATGCACTGTGTCGCCATATGAAACTCTCCGCCTGTGATCCGCCCGCGTCATCGGTATGTTGCGGGGAACCAGGAGGGGCGGGAGGCCCGGCGTTGCTCAGCATGGTGGTCGACCAGGTACGCGATCCGGCGCACGATCCGGCGTGGCATCTCGCGCTGGACGAGGCGCTGGCGCGCACCGGCCGCGCCGCCCCCGTGCTGCGCGTCTGGCGGAACGCCCCGAGCGTGATCGTTGGCCGCTTCCAGGACGTCGACCGCGCCGTCGACCTGGCCGGCTGCGCCGAGGACGGGATCCGCGTCGTCCGCCGGGCCACCGGCGGCGCGGCGGTCTACACCGGCCCCGGCACGCTCAACGTCACGCTCGTCCTCCCGCGCGGTTCCTCCCGCCGCCGGGACCCCCGTTCCGGGGCGCCGCCGGGTCTCGGCGAGCTCATGGCCACGGCTGTCGAAGATCTCGGCCCACCGGCCGCGGCGCTCCGGAACGGGTCCGTACGCACCGCGCGGCTGCGCACCAGGCACGCCGACCTCGCGCACGCCGCGGTCCATGTCGTCCCCGACGGCGTCGCCGCCCGCTACATCGCGGGCGAGGAGACGCGCCCGGCGCTCGGCGACCTGACGCCCGGGGCGACGCCCGAACGGCTCGGCGCCGCCCTCATCGCCGCCGCCGAGCACGAATTCGGGACGGTCCGAACACGCCCGCCGAACGCGCTGGAACGCGCCTGCCGCGACTACCTGTTCGCGACCCGGTACGGCGACGTGACCTGGCATCTCATGGGCGGCGCGGGCCCGTCCAGCCAGGCCCGCGAGTTCACCGGACGGTGAGCGGCCGGCTGCGCGGCGCGCCCGGCCCCGACGTGAAATGGCGCGCCTGGGGCATGCCACCGGGGCCGCTGTGGGTAGACTGACGCGACCTTGCGCCAGAGACCGGCCTGCCCCGTACAGGTGCCGGCCCGCGGTCCGGCGAACGCCAAGCCGAAGAGCGAGCGGCTAAACGCACCCAGCGAGCGGGAAGTAATGCAGTCACCAGGTCAGAAGAAGTCCATCACCGGTACCCTCGTCAACCTCCTCGGGAGCGGCCCTCGGCCGCAGCCCGCGGCCCCCACGGCGGGCGACGGCGAGCTCGTCCAGCCGGCCGCCGGCGAGGGCGCCCTGGAGAACCACCTCGGCGGTGACGAGGCGCGCAACTACCGCAAGTACGAGTACGACATGGTCGCGCCGCACGTCGGCCGGTCGCTGCTGGAGATCGGTTCCGGTCTCGGGCACTTCTCCGAGCAGTTCGCCGGCCGCCTCGACTACCTCGCGGTCAGCGACAACGACCCGTACTGCGTGGGCGAGCTGCGCAAGCGGTACGACGGCAACCCCGACGTCGAGGTCCTCGACCTGGAACTGCCCGCCGAGATCGACATCCGGCAGAAGGTCGACACCGTCGTCATGATGAACGTCCTGGAGCACATCAAGGACGACGTCAAGGCGCTGGAGGACCTCGCCTCGGTGACCGAGCCCGGCGGCCGGATCGTCATCTGGGTGCCCGGCTACATGCAGCTGTACGGGGACTTCGACCGCAAGGTCGGGCACGTCACCCGCTACACCCCCGACACCCTGAAGGCGTCGGTCCGCAAGGCCGGGCTGCTGCCGGAGGTGCTCAAGCCGATCAACTTCCTGGGCGGGATCGCCTGGTGGGCGGCCGTCCGCCGCGGCGGCGCCGGCTACCCGGACCCGCGGCTGGTCAAGATCTACGACCGTACCGTCATCCCGCTGACCCGCGGCATCGAGCGCGTCGTGCGCCCGCCGTTCGGGCAGACCGTCTTCTGCGTCGCGCGCGTCCCGCGCTGACGCGGCCCCGGCGGGGGTCACCGCATCCGTCGGCCCGGCGACGGGGGCTGGAGGGGTGCCCCCGTCCCCGGGCCGGCGTCCTCTCTAGAAGAGGGCGAGGCGGTGGGCGGTGGCGGCGGCCTCGCCGCGGCTGGTCACGCCCAGCTTCGCCAGGATGTTGGAGACGTGGACGCTGGCGGTCTTCGCGGAGATGAACAGCGCCGCGGCGATGTCGCGGTTGCTCTGCCCGGCGGCGACCAGCCGCAGCACCTCGAACTCGCGCGGCGTCAGGCCGAGCGGGGCGGCGTCGGCGGGGCGGCGCAGCCGCGCCGACAGCTCGCCGATCTCGTCGCACAGCAGCTTCGCCCTGAGCCCGTGGGCGGCCTCGCCGGCGCGCTCCAGGCGCTCGGCGGCGGCGTCGCGGTCGCCGCGGGCCAGCGCGGCCTCGGCGCCGCGCAGGAGCGACTCGGCCAGCTCGTACGGGCGTCGCAGGTCCCGCCAGGCGGCCGCCGCGGCGTCCCAGCCCGCCAGGGTCTCCGCGCCGCGCACCCGGGCGGCGTACGCGTCGTACGTGAGCCGGTGCGCCGCCTGCGACGGGCTGACCGTGACGAGCCCGGCGGCGCGCTCCTCGATCAGCGGGAACGCCGGGACCCCGCCGATGGCGGCGTCCGGACCGAGCCGCGCGCAGGCCTCCGCGCCGATCACCAGGACGGGCCACGCGAACCGCGCGTCGTCCGGCAGCCCCGGGTTCGCGATCACGCCGCCGATGACCTCCAGCGCCTCCGCCGGCCGGCCCTCGGCCATATGGACCCGGGCCTCCAGCCGGATGGTGGCGAAGTAGTCCTGGGTCTTCAGCCAGCGGGTCTTGAACTCCATGATCTCGTGCGCCTCGTTGAAGCGCCTGCAGGCGGCCTCCACATCGCCGCGGGCCAGCTCGATCTCGCCGGACAGGATGAGCAGCGAGGTGCGGGTGGTGACGGCCGGGTCCTGTTCGAGCGACTGCCGCAGCACGGTCTGCGCCTCGTCCCAGCGGCCCAGCGAGAACAGCGGCTCGGCGAGGTTGATGCCGAGGAACGCGCCCTGCGTGCGGGCCACGCCGAACTCGCGGGCCAGCTCCATGCCGCGCCGGGCCACCGCGACCGCGTCCTCGTGCCGCGCGGCGCCCTCCAGGAAGTGCGACTTGATCACGGCGAACCGCAGCAGCACCCGGTGGTTGCCGGCCGCGTTCGCGGCGGCCTCCGCCTCGTCCAGCAGCGAGTCGCCGCCGTCGTAGTCGACGTCCACGCAGAACAGGGTGCTGAGCGCGTCCGCCTCCGCGGTCGGGTCGCCGACCCGCCGGGCGATCCGCAGCGACTCGGCCGCGGCCTCGCGCGCCCTCGGGATGTCGGTCGTCAGGCGCACGTACTGCGCCAGCGCCGACAGCGCCCGGGCGCGCAGCACCGTCGGCGGGTCGGCGGGCAGGCAGCGGGCCGCCTCCTGGAGGTCCTCGACGAAGCCAGGACGGGCCATCTGGTAGTACATCCGGCCGCGCCGCATCAGCAGCTCGGCGCGCCGCTCGTTCGTCCCCTCGCCGGTGCCCACGGCGCGGAGCGCCGCGGTGGCGAGCTTGACACCGCGCTCGTACTCGCCGGCGTCGTCGGCGGCCGCGGCGGCCAGCTCCATGACCTCGGCGTGCTCGGCGCCGATCCGCTCGGCGGCGTCCGGTACGCGCTCCCACAGCTCCAGCACGCGCGACAGCATCCCCAGGCACTCCGCGTACGCCAGCGCCTTGCGCGCCTCGCCCGCCGCGCGCCACGAGCTGACCAGCGCCCAGGTGGCGTCGTGGGCGGCGTTCCAGTGGTGGCTGAGCTCGACCCACAGCCGCCCGGACGGCACCAGCCCGGGATCGTTCTCCAGCGCCTGGGCGTAGCGGGTGTGCAGGCGGGTGTGCTCGCCCGGCAGCAGGTCGTCGTGGATGGCCTCGCGGATCAGCGCGTGCCGGAACGCGTAGCCGTCGCCGTCCACGACCAGCACGTTGGCGGCGACGGCGGGGCGCAGCACGCGGGTCAGCCGGGAGTCGTCCAGCCGCGACACCGCCGACAGCAGCGCGTGCTCGATGCGGGTGCCGCCGCCGCTGGCGTCGCGGAGCACGTCCTGGGTCTCCTCGGGGAGCCGCTGGACGCCCGCGAGCAGCAGGTCGCGCAGCGATTCGGGCAGCTCGTCGCAGTCGCTCTCCAGCAGGAACTCCACGAACAGCGGGTTGCCCTCGCTCCGCGCGTGGATCCGCTCCACCGCCCTGGCCGTCGGCTCGCCGCCCTGGAGCCCCGCCACCAGGCTCGCGACGTCCGTACGGGTCAGCCGGGCCAGCTCCAGCCGGCGGACCCGGTCGACCCGGGACAGCTCGGCGAGCAGGGGCCGCAGCGGGTGGGTGCGGTGCAGCTCGTCCGTCCGGTACGTGACGACGATCAGCAGCGGTGCGGTGTCGGCGTTGCGGATCAGGAACGCCAGCAGGTCGCGGGTGGAGCGGTCGGCCCAGTGCGCGTCCTCGATGACCAGCACGACGGGGCCCTCGTCGGCGAGCCGCTCCAGCAGGATCAGGACCAGCTCGAACAGCCGGGCCCGCTCCTGCCCGGACGCGGCCTCGCCCTCGGGCTCGCCGAACTCGGGCAGCAGCCGCGCCAGCCCGCCGGCGTCGCCCCGGGGCAGCAGCCCCGCGACCCCGTCGATGCCGATGTCGCGGACTAGGCCGCGCAGCACGGTCGTGAACGGCGCGAACGGCAGCCCGTCCGAGCCCAGCTCCAGGCAGCCGCCGACCAGCACCCTGGCCCGCCCCTCGACGGCGGCCCCGAACTCGCGGACCAGCCGGGTCTTGCCCAGCCCCGCCTCGCCGCCCACCAGGACGGCTCCGGGTGCCTCGGCGAGCGCCCCTTCCAGAACTTCCAGTTCGGCCGACCGGCCGACCAGCATCGCACGCGCGCTCACGCTTCAAGGATGCCAGGGGAGTGCGACAAAACGTACGGGATTTTCAGCCCGACCAGCCCTGGCCGCCGTGTTCGTCCAGCTCGGCGACCGGCCCCGGCCCCAGCGGCGGGTGGACGGCCGTGCGCACCGGCGAGCCCAGGTCCCCGTCCTCGATCACCCGCCGGTGCCGGAAGTGCCGGTGCGCCATCATCTCCGCCCGGTCCAGCACCGGCGCGACCGGCGCCCCCGCCGCCTCCAGCAGGCCGATCGCCGTGTCACGGTCCAGTGCCGCCACGGCCTTCGCGATCACCGCGTCGATCTCCGCGACCCGGCCCATCCGGTCGGTGAACGGAATCCCGGCGAGGTCGGGCAGCTCCAGCGCGCGGCAGGTCGCGGCCCAGAGCCGCTCCTCCGACACCACGCCCAGCGTGATCGCGTGCCCGTCCCGGGTGGGGTAGATCCCGTACCCCGGCACGGGCCCCGGCCGGTAGCCGGTCACCCGCTCCGGCCCGTTCGCCGCCTCCGGAACGGTCGCGACCCAGTGCGCCAGCACGTCCGTCATGCCGAGGTCGACGCGGTCTCCGATCCCGGTCGCGCGCGCCTTCAGGCAGGCCGCGGTGATCGCGAAGGCGGCCATCGTGGCCGCGCCCATGTCCGCCACCGGAAGCTCGTCCGTCTCCGGCGACATGGCGTCCGAGGGCAGCGAACCCGAGTACGCCCGGTAGTTGATGTCGTGGCCGGGCACCGCCGACAGCGGCCCGTGCGCGCCGTACCCGGACAGCGAGCAGTAGACCAGCCCCGGGTTGAGGGCCAGCAGGGCCTCGTGCCCGACGCCGAGCCGGTCGGCCACCCCCGGGCGGAAGCCCTCCACGAACACCTCGGCGTCCCGCGCCAGCTCCAGGCACCGCGCCAGGCCCGCCGGGTCCTTGAGGTCGAGCGCGACGCTGCGCTTGTGCTGGTTGAGCAGGTCGAAGTGGCTCCGGAACATCCGCATCGGCTCGCCGCCGGGCGGCTCCACCTTGATCACGTCCGCGCCCAGCTGCGCGAGCAGCTGGGTGGTGTACGGCCCCGGCCGCCACATCGTCAGATCCAGCACCCGCAGCCCGTCCAGCAGCGCCATCGCACCCTCCCTTGATCACTCCTCACGCTGCCGGTACCGCGCCGCCCGAGTCAAGCGAGCGCTTGGTGGAATTGCCCGCCGGGTCAGCGGGCCGCGCCGGGGCGGCGGTAGACGAGGTCCGGAACGGGCCCGCCGGCGGCGGCGGCGGGCGCGCGGACGAGGTGGTGGTCGGGGGATAGGGAGCAGGCGGGGTCGGTGCGGGTGGGGTCGCCGGTGAGGGCGTGGGCTTGGCAGCGGCAGCCGCCGTGGTCGATGTCGCGGCGGGGGCAGTCGTTGCAGGGTCCGGTCATCCATGCGGTGCCGCGGTAGGCGTTGAAGGCCGGGGAGTCCTCCCAGATCCAGGACAGGGGGCGGTCGCGGACGTTGGGTGGCGCCAGGTCGGTGATGGCGTAGGCGGCCGGGCAGGGCAGTGCGGTGCCGTCGGGGGCGACGGTGATCGAGCGGGCGCCCCAGCCGCCCATGCAGGGCTTGGGGACGCCTTCGTAGTAGTCGGGCATCACCCATACCAGTTCGGGTGTGCTGTGCTGCTGGCGCCAGGCCGCGACGGTGGTCTTGGCGTGGTCGAGTTGGTCGCGGGTGGGTAGCAGGGCGGCGCGGTTGTGCAGGGCCCAGCCGTAGAACTGGGTGTTGGCCAGTTCGATGCGGTCGGCGCCCCAGTGGGCGCCGACTTCGATGATCTGTTGGAGGTTGTCGAGGTTGCGGCGGTGCAGGACGACGTTGAGTCCGAACGGCAGCCCGGCCGCGCGGATCACGCGTGCGGCCTGCTGTTTGGCGGTGTAGGACTCGCGTCCCGCGATGAGGTCGGAGCCGGGGCGGCGGGCGTCTTGGAGGGAGATCTGGACGCTGTTGAGCCCGGCTGCGGCCAGTTCGTCCAGGCGTTCGGGGGTGAGTCCGAGGCCGGAGGTGACGAGTTGGGTGTAGATGCCGGCGCGGTGTGCTGCGGCGATGATGTCGGTCAGGTCGCGGCGCAGCAGTGGCTCGCCGCCGGAGATGTGTGCTTGGACGACGCCGAGGTCGGCGGCCTCGCCGAACACTCGCGCCCATTCGGCGGTGTTCAGTTCGGCGCTGGTGCGGACGAGTTGGAGGGGGTTGGAGCAGTACGGGCAGTGCAGCGGGCAGGCGTGGGTGACCTCCGCGAGCAACGCCCAGGGCGCGGGTGGGGCGGAGGGGGCGGGTGCGCTTGAGGTGGCGGCCGTGGCGTCGTCGGGGGTGCCGGGCGGTGGGGTCATCGCAGCCAGCCTTGGGTGCGGACGCGGTCCAGGAAGGCGGGGACCTCGGCGTCGAGTGGGGCGTCGGGGAACGTTTCGGCCAGTTCGGCGACGATGGCGGGGACGGTGCGGGTGCCGTCGCACAGCCGCAGGATCCGGCCGCCCGCGCCGCTGAGCCGTACCGCACGTTCGGGCATCAGCAGCAGATCGGTGCCGCGCACCCGGTCGTACCGGAGCACGATGGAACGATCCAGCACGGGACGCCACGAGGCGTCCGCGGGCTCAGCGGGCATCGCGCACCTCCGCGTTCTCGACCGCGTCCAGCAGCGACCACAGCACGTCGCACTTGAACGTGAACCCGGCCAGCACCCGCTCTTGGTCGGCCCGCGTCCGCGCCCATGCGTGCACCAACGCCAGCGCCTCCTCGGAGTCACGGCGGCCCTGCCCCACCCGCACCTGGAAGTAGCGCAGCCCCTCCGGCTCCACCCACGGGTAGTGCCGCTCCCACGCCGCGATCCGCGTCGTCATCAGGTCCGGCGCGAACATCTCGGTCAGCGACGACGCGACCGCCTCCAGCGTGGAGGCGTTCCGGCAGAAGTTGACGTAGCCGTCCACCGCCAGCCGGACGCCCGGCAGGACGCCCTCGCCGGACAGCAGCGCGGCCCGGTCCAGCCCGGCGGCCTCGCCCAGCCGCAGCCACCGCTCGATGCCTCCGCCGTCCCCGCCGTCCGGGCTCCCGTCGTGGTCGTGGATGCGGCGGATCCAGGAGCGCCGCAGCTCCCGCGAGCCGAGCTTGGCCAGGATCAGCGCGTCCTTGATCGGGATGTGCCGCTGGTAGTGGAACCGGTTGAGGATCCAGCGCCGCAGCTCGTCCCGGCTCAGCAGGCCCTCGTGCATGCGCAGGTTGAACGGGTGGCGATGGTGGTACCGCTCCGCGGCCAGCGCCCGGAGCCGCTCCTCCACCTCGGCGTCGGGCATCCTGCCGCCGGTCGCGTCCTGGACGCGCTCGTCCTGTACGGGCGTGCTCACAGTTCGATCAACGCTCCCTCCCGGGCGACCTCGATCCCCGCCGCGGCCAGCCGCCGGTGCCCGGCGTCGTCCGGATCGACGAGGGGGTTGGTGTTGTTGAGGTGGGTGTAGAGGCGCCGCGCGGCGGGCAGCTCGGCCAGCCGTCCGGCCGTGCCGCCGGGGCCGGTGATCGGCAGGTGGCCCATCCGGGTGGCCGTCCGATCGGTGAAGCCGGCGCGGCGGGGCTCGTCGTCGTCCCAGAACGTGCCGTCGAAGAAGACGCAGTCGGCGCCGCTCAGCGCCTCGTCCAGCTCCTTCGGCCAGGCGGCCAGGCACGGCGCGTACACCAGGACCCTGCCGCTGCGCCGGTCGCGCACCCGCAGCGCCACCACCCAGCCGTCCTCACCACCGGCGTCCAGATCGGCGGCGTACCGGGGCCGCTTGCCCGACACCCGCACGCCCTGGACCTCCAGCGGACCGCCGTCCAGCACCTCCAGGCCCTTCTCCGGCAGCGCCGCCCAGCTCACGCCTGCGTACGGGCCCAGCACCGCGTCCAGTCGCAGCCCGCCCGACAGTGCCGCGCGCACCGCCCCGGTGGCCACGATCCGCAGGCCCGACGCCTCCCGCAGCCGTGGAATCCCCAGCGTGTGGTCGAGTTCGGCGTCGGTGAGGATCACCCCGGCCAGCGGAGTGTCGCGGCGCCCCGGCCCGGGGTGCAGTTGCGGGCACGCCTCGATCTGCTCGCCGATGTCGGGCGTCGCGTTGACCACGTACCACCGCCCCGGCCCGGCCTCCACCGCGATCGAGGCATGCCGACGCCGCCGGCGGGCCGGATCGGCACGGGCGGCGGCGCACCCCGCGCACGCGCAGTTCCACTGGGGCACACCACCACCCGCCGCGGTGCCGAGAACCAGCAGCCGCATCGCGAGCCGATCAGCTCTCGGCGGTGAAGTACGCCGTGACCTCCAGCGAGGTCTCCACGATCTCGAAGTCGGGCGTGACCCAGCGGGCCCCGCGGTCGTCGTTCCGGCCGGTGTCGGTGGTGTGCTCCGTCATCACGCTGCACCTTCCTGTCGGGGAACGCCCGGCACGCACTGAAAGCGCTTTCCGAGCGCGTACGGTGGTGATCGTACGTCGTTTCTGAAAGCGCTTCCAGTCCCTACCTGGATCGTCAGCGGCGCAGCCGGTGCCAGGGTCCGGTGATGGCGAAGGTCACGCCGGGCGTGTACCGGTTGGCGAACAGCGTCCGGCCGTCCGGTGAGAACGCCACCCCCGCCATCTCCGAGTCGTTGAGCGCGTTGCGGGCCAGCGCGAACGGCCGGCCCTCCCTCGTGACGCCGACGAGGAAGATCTCCCCGTCGCCGTCCTCGGCCAGCACCACGCCGCCCCCGTACGGGGACACGGTGATGTTGTCAGGGGAGTCGTAGCGCCCGCCCGGCTTGAACACCAGCTCCAGTTCGAGCGTCCGGAGCCGCGGGTCGTAGCGCCACACCTGCCCGGCGTGCTCGGCGGGCGAGCCGTTCGCGGCGCGGGCGAAGCTCGTCACGAAGTACGCCGAGTTCCGTCCCCACCAGGCGCCCTCCAGCTTCTCGCCCCGGGTGACGGGATCGACCTGCATGCGCGTGGACTCGCTCGCGGCCTCGGGGTCGGGTACGTCCACCCACCGCACGTTCCGGAACCGCGTCCCCGCCTCCTGGACGAGCGACAGGTCCGGCAGTCCGGGCACGTGCATCGCCTGGAGCAGCCCGCCGGCCCGGTACGCCCCGTACCGCTTGGCGGTGACGTCCGGCAGGAAGCGGTAGAGCAGCCCGAACGGCGCCTTCGCGTCCTCGGTGAGGTAGCAGATCCGGCTCGCCGGGTCGATCGCGACGGCCTCGTGCCAGAACCGGCCGAGGCCCTTCAGCGGCACCGGATCGGCGTTGCGGCGCGGATCCTCCGGGTCGATCTCGAAGACCCAGCCGTGGCTCCGCGTCTCGCCGTCGAAGCCCTCGGTCTCCTCGCAGGTCAGCCAGGTGCCCCACGGGGTCGTGCCGCCGGCGCAGTTGGCGAAGGTGCCGCCCAGGCTGATGTGGTGGCCGAGCAGCTCCCCGTCCCGCGAGACCTCCATCGTCGTGGTGCCGCCGTGCGCGGCGGGATCGTAGGTCAGCTCCGGCGGGGCGGCGACCCGTCCGTCCGGCCCGCGCTGCTCGTGGTTGCGGACCAGCCGCCAGGTGCCGTGCCGGCGTCCCCGGAAGACGGCCATGCCGTCGTGCGCGCCGGGGACGACGGTGTCCCCGATCGGGGACCCCTGCGGCGAGATCGTCCGGTAGGAGAAGCCCTCCGGCAGGTCGAGCAGGCCGTCCGGGTCGGGCACCAGGGGGCCGTAGCCGTGCGCCTCCCCGGGACCGGCGCCGGCCGCGGCCGGCCGGAACAGCGCGTCCAGGCTGCCGGTGAAGGCGATCGCCAGCCCGGAGCCGGCCAGGAAGCGTCGTCGTGGTACGGACATCGGATCCTCCTCAGGAGTCAGTCGCGGGGGTCCCAGCCGTCGGGATCGACGGTGAGCTCGTCGGGGAACGCCCCGGCCACGGCGTCCCAGGGCACGAACTTGAAGTCGGTGTTGGCGCGCGGCTCGCCGTCCGGGCCGGTGACGTCCGGGGTGTTCCGGCCGTCGTGGACGACCAGCAGCCCCTCGTCGAACCGGTCGCCGAGATCGACGTTCAGCACGTCGGCCCCGTCCGACTCCTGCACGCCGTCGGTGCGCCCGGCGGAGACGGTGAACGCGCCGACGAACGCGTTGCCGGGCTCGCGGTCGTACACGGTGAACGTGTCGTCGCCCTGGCCGGAGGCGAGCAGGTAGCCCTCGCGGTCCCCGGCGTAGTAGATCGTGAGCCCTTCGGCGTCGGCGCTCAGATGGCGCCCGCCGTATCCGGGGTCGTCCTCGTAGTGGACGACGCACTCGTCGGCGGCCGCGTCGTAGGTCCACGGGACGCCGTACTCGCGCACCCGGTCGACGATCTGGGCGCTCCCGAGCCCGCCGCGTACCGGGATGCGCCAGATGCCCACGTCCTCCTGGGCCGCGTACAGGATGCCGCGCTCGCGGTCGACGACCATGCCCTCGACCTGCGGCAGCTCGCCGGGCTCGCCGCACGGCCGCCACGCCGTGCCGTCCGGCAGCGTGAACGTGTGCGGCAGATCGATGGTGTCCACCACCCGGTAGCCGACGCGGCCACCGGTGGTGACCAGCTCGGCCATGGCGACGGTCGTGTGGTTGTTGCGGCTGACCGTGGCGTACCGGCGGCCTGTGGAACGGTCCAACCATGTCGCCAGGCCGTACGCCGTTGCCTCCTCGTTGACCTCCGACTGGTCGGCGGAGAACAGGAACGGCACCCCGGCCGCGGTGACGTCCCGCAGCGGCGGCGCGCCCCGCCGGGCCGCGTGCGGGTCGATCGTGTAGATCCGCAGCCGGTCGTGGCCGCGGTCGCTGACCACCGCGATGTCCGCGCCGCCGGGCCCGGCGCCGTACAGGAGATCGACGTTGTTGAACCGGCCCGGCGCGTCGCCGGGGTCGGGCGCGGGCGGCGCGGCGACGGCCTGGCGCTCGCGGCCGGACAGGTCGTACACCGACAGGCCGGCGTCCTTCTTGGTGGCGATCACGAGACCGGAGCCTTCGGCCCATGGATGGGCCCAGATCGCGGGATCGTCGCCGTCGGCGTTCCCGCCCGCGTCGTCGTCGAACAGCGCGGGCGTCTCCAGCGCCGCCGGCACGGCGACCACGCCGGTCCCGGCGGCGGCGGCCGGAGCCGCGGCGAGCACGGCGAGGCAGGCGAGCGTTCCGGCCAGGGAACGCGCTTGGAGCGTTCCAAGTAAGCCCGGGAAGAGCTTCCTCTGCATGGCGTCCTCCGAATGGAGCCAGTGAGACGGGTCGCCCCCGAAACCACCCTGCGGCGGTGGACGGAACGGTCCACCGAACGCCCCGCCGCGTCAACACCCGTCCACCCCCGCCCCACGTCAGCCCCGCTGTCCGGTTCCGGACAGCCCCCGGGTACGCCGGGCGGCACCCCCTCCGAGCCCCTGCACCGCCTGTTGACGGCCCGCCCGGCCCGGGTGAGGCGCCTGCCGCCGGCCGTGAGCCTGGCGGGGTGGTCGAGGGTGGCAGCCCATGGCACGCGGTTCGACGCCAGGTCGGCGGGCGCGGCAGGTCGGGGCGCGACCAGCCCAAGTTGGCGGAGTGAGGGCATCCGGAGCGCGCTCGCGACTATTGACGCCTCGTCCAGCTCGGGGGACGCTGACCGCGTGTGGCCAGGTGACCTGGGTGTTTCCGCGGGTTAGAGGGCGTGGAGGTGGTGGAGATCCGTTTCTCGATCTTCTACGAGCATCAGCTGCCCAGGCCATGGGACGAGGGCGGCGAGCGGCGGCTCTACCGGGACGCGCTGGAGCAGATCGAGATCGCCGACCGGGCGGGGTTCGACACCGTCTGGGCGGTCGAGCACCACTTCCTTGAGGAGTACAGCCACTCGGCGGCGCCCGAGGTGTTCCTGGCCGCGGCCTCGCAGCGGACGGAGCGGATCCGGCTCGGGCACGGGATCGTCCAGCTGCCGCCCCGGGTGAACCATCCGGCGCGGGTCGCCGAGCGGATCGCGACGCTGGACCTGGTGTCCGGCGGGCGCGTCGAGTTCGGGACGGGGGAGTCCAGCTCGTCCGCCGAACTGGGCGGATTCGGTGTCCGCCGCACCGAGAAGCGGGAGCAGTGGCAGGACGCGATCGACGCGATCACCCGGATGTTCGTGGAGGAGCCGTTCGCCGGATGGAGCTCCCCGCATCTGCGGATGCCGCCGCGCAATGTCATTCCCAAGACCGTGCAGAAACCGCATCCGCCGCTGTGGGTGGCCTGCTCGCGGCGGGAGACCATCGAGTTCGCGGCCCGGAACGGCATCGGCGCGCTGGCGTTCTCGTTCATCGAGCCGGAGGACGCGGGCCGGTGGGTGCGGAGCTACTACGAACTGCTCGCTTCCGAGGAATGCGTTCCGGCGGGCTTCTCGGTGAATCCGAACGTCGCCGTCGTCCTGCCGATGATGCTGCACGAGGACGAGGAGACGGCGATCGACCGCGGTATCGACGGCGCCCATTTCTTCGGCTTCGCGCTCGCCCACTACTACGGGACGACGCCGCACGATCCGGGCCGTGCCGACGTGTGGCGGCAATTCCAGGAAAGGCGGGCCGCCCGCGGCTTCTCCCGCGACCAGGTCACCGCCCGGGCCGAGGCGCTGAACGTCAACATCGGCTCCCTCCGCGGCGCCGTCGGGACGCCCGCGCAGGTCACCGAGCTGATCGAACGCTACGAGTCGGTCGGCATCGACCAGATCTCGTTCGTCCTCCAGGCCGGCCCCAACCGGCACGAGCACATCTGCGAGTCGCTGGAACTCTTCGGCCGTGAAGTGCTCCCGCGTTTCACCGAAGGGCGCGAGGAAAGGGAGGCGGAGAAGGCCGAACGCCTGGCCCCGGCGATCGAGGCGGCCCTCGCCCGCCGCGCGGCGCCGCGTTCGCTGCCGCGCGGCTACCGGATCGACGAGGACGCCGAAGTGGCACGGGCCGAAAAGGGCTCCCGCCGCCGCGCGCCACTGGACGACGCCCGCGCCGCGGGCCGGCGCCGCATACGGCAGGGCCTCTACCGCCTGGTCGGCGACCGCCCGGACGCGCAGCTGGAACGCCGCTTCGGCGCGAACGCGCAGCGCGTCTTCTTCGCCGGAATGGCCCGCGCGTACGATCCGGACGCCGGAATCGAGGGCGAGCTGGAATTCCGGCTGTCCCGCCCCGGAATGGTCCACTACTGGACCATCGAGATCCGCGACGGCCGCGCCCGCGCCCGTACCGGACGGGCACGCAAGCCCGCCCTGACGGTCACCACGGGGACCGCCGACTTCCTCCGCATCCTTTCGGGCCGCGCGAATCCGGCCGTGCTCCTGATGGACGGCCGCCTGAAGCTCAGCGGCGACGTGGAACTGGCCCCGAAACTGAGCGAGATGTTCGGCGGCCCCTCCCCGTACTAGGGCACGTAGGCCGTCTGGCTGAAGGGCCCCTTGCCGAACGCGAGGATCTTGGTCGCCTCGACGGCGAAGACGTGCGCCACCCCTTCCCCGTCCGCGGGGCGGTGGGCGCGGCCGTCGTCGGTCACCTCGTACCGCCACTGGCCGTCCCACTTGCCCGCCCACGCGGCGGCGAGCCGTTCGAGCGTGGCGCGGTCGGTGACGCGCCTCGCCTCGCCCTCGACGCTCACGTCCAGGCCGTGCCGCCACTCGTCGGTGCCGGTGGTCAGGACGACGTGCGGATTACCGGCGATGTTCACCGCCTTCTGCTCCTCCGGGCCGGTGCTGAAGTGGAGGGCCCCGTCGAGCCAGACGGCCACCAGCGGCGTGACGTGGGGCCGCCCGTCGGCGCGGACGGTGGTGATCCAGAACATCTGCGCGGACTCCAGCACCGCGCGGGCGGCCGCCCAGGGCGTCGCCTCGGCGCCGGCCTCGCTGAACCGGCCGTCGAACCGTACTTTCGGATCCTGCATGGTCGCTCCCTGAGGTCAGGACGGCACGCGCCTTCATCCAGGCCCGTACCCACCGTCAGCCGCCCGGGACGCCCAGCGGCTCGGCATGCTCGGGGACGCTACCGGCCGGGTGTGACATTCCAGGGAAGCGCTGGCGGGCCGATCTTGGGGAACGTACGGTCGCGGGATGTTCTCCCTCCCGGAACCACCCTTGTTCGCGCGCCTGAAGAAGGCGGAACGGATCCTGATCGCCGGGGCCGGCGGCGGGTTCGACGTGTACGCGGGGCTGCCCCTCGCGCTGGCGCTGAGGGCGCAGGGCAAGGACGTCCATCTGGCGAACCTGTCGTTCAGCCACCTGGCCGGCCTGGACGCCGAGGTCTGGTGGGCGCCGGACGTCGCCAGGATCGGGCCCGGAACCCTGGGGCCCGAGTCGTACTTTCCGGAGGGGGTGCTGGCCCGCTGGCTGGAACGGCACGGGCAGCCCTCGACGGTCCACGCGCTCGGGTGGGTGGGCGTGCGGCCGCTCAGGGAGGCCTACCGCTTCCTCGTGGAACGGCTCGGCATCGACGCCATCGTGCTCGCGGACGGCGGTACCGACATCCTGATGCGCGGCGACGAGCAGGGCCTGGGAACGCCTGAGGAGGACATGTCGAGCCTTGCGGCCGTCCACGGGCTCGACGTACCGGAGAAACTCGTCGTGTGCCTGGGGTTCGGCGTGGACGCCTATCACGGTGTCAACCATTCGCACGTCCTGGAGAACCTCGCCGCGCTGGACAGGGAGGGCGCCTATCTGGGCGCGTTCTCCATTCCGCGCGACAGCAGGGAGGGCGCCCTGTACCTGGACGCGGTCGCGTACGCCCAGGAGCTGACCCCGGTCCGTCCGAGCATCGTGAACGGTTCGATAGCGGCGGCCCTGCGGGGCGAGTTCGGGGACGTGCGGTTCACCGCGCGCACGAGCAACAGCGAGCTGTTCATCAATCCGCTGATGTCGATGTACTTCGCGGTGGATCTGGACGGCCTGGCCCGCAGATCCCTGTATCTGGAGCGGATCGAAGAGACCGTCCAGATCCGCGAGGTCATCTCCATCATCGAGGGTTTCCGCCACGACCTGGGCGCCCCGCGTCCACCGCGCCAGTATCCGCACTGAACCGGTCGTTTGGTTCCGGGGGCGCGCGTGGGTGATGCTTAGCTCGTGTCAACGGAGACTCTGAACGCGGTTGGCGGAGCGGCTGAGCTGCGCGCCTTCCTGCACGGGCTGCCCGGGGTGGACCAGGTCGGCGCCGAGGAGCGGGCGGCGCGGCTGGCCACCCGGTCGATCAAGACCACGGCCAAGGCGCGGGCCATCGATCTGGCGATCTCCATGGTGGATCTGACCACCCTGGAGGGCGCCGACACGCCCGGGAAGGTGCGGGCGCTGTGCGCGAAGGGCGCCCAGCCGGACCCCGGCGATCCGGACGTGCCCAGGGTGGCGGCGATCTGCGTGTATCCGGACCTCGTGGGGGTCGCGGTGGAGGCGCTCAAGGGGACCGGGATCGGGGTGGCGAGCGTGGCCACGTCGTTCCCGTCCGGGCGGGCGCCGCTGGAGGCGAAGCTGGCCGACACCCGGGCCGCGGTGGCGGCCGGGGCGAGCGAGATCGACATGGTGATCGACCGCGGCGCGTTCCTGGCCGGCGACTACCTGAAGGTGTACGAGGAGATCGTCGCGGTCAAGGAGACCTGCGGCGACGCCCATCTGAAGGTCATCTTCGAGACCGGCGAGCTGGTCACCTACGACAACGTGCGGCGCGCGTCGTGGCTGGCGATGCGGGCCGGGGCCGACTTCATCAAGACGTCCACCGGCAAGGTGAGCCCGGCGGCGACGCTGCCGGTCACGCTGGTGATGCTGGAGGCGGTGCGCGACTTCCGCGACCGGACGGGGCGGCAGGTCGGCGTCAAGCCCGCCGGCGGCATCCGGACGACCAAGGACGCGATCAAGTACCTGGTGCTGGTGAACGAGACCGCCGGGCCCGACTGGCTCGGCCCGGAATGGTTCAGGCTCGGCGCGTCCAGCCTGCTGAACGACCTTCTGATGCAGCGCCGCAAGCTGGCCACCGGCGTCTACTCCGGTCCCGACTACTTCACGGTGGACTAGAAATGATCTTCGAGTACGCGCCGGCGCCCGAGTCCCGGGCGGTGGTGGACATCCGGCCCTCGTACGGGCTGTTCGTCGGCGGCGAGTTCACCGACGGCCACGGCGAGCCGTTCAAGAGCATCAACCCGGCGAGCGAGGAGACCCTGGCCGAGATCGCGACCGCGGACGCGGCGGACGTGGACCGCGCGGTGGCGGCCGCGCGCACCGCGTACGACAAGGTCTGGGGGCCGATGCCGGGCCGGGAGCGGGCCAAGTACCTGTACCGGATCGCCCGGATCGTCCAGGAGCGCTCGCGCGAGCTGGCCGTCCTGGAGTCGATCGACAACGGCAAGCCGATCCGCGAGTCGCGGGACGTGGACCTGCCGCTGGTCGCCGCCCACTTCTTCTACTACGCGGGCTGGGCCGACAAGCTCGGGTACGCGGGCTTCGGCCCGGATCCCAGGCCGGTCGGGGTGGCCGCGCAGGTCATCCCGTGGAACTTCCCGCTGCTGATGCTGGCCTGGAAGATCGCCCCGGCGCTGGCGGGCGGCAACACGGTGGTGCTCAAGCCCGCCGAGACGACCCCGCTGACCGCGCTGGCGTTCGCCGACATCTGCCGCCAGGCGGAGCTGCCGCCGGGCGTGGTCAACATCGTGACGGGCGCGGGCGAGACCGGCCGGCTGCTGGTGGAGCACGACGGCGTCGACAAGGTCGCGTTCACCGGCTCCACGGACGTGGGACGCCGGATCGCGCGGTCCGTCGCGGGCACCCGCAAGCGGGTCACGCTGGAGCTGGGCGGCAAGGCCGCGAACGTGATCTTCGATGACGCGCCGCTCGACCAGGCCGTCGAGGGCATCGTGAACGGGATCTTCTTCAACCAGGGCCACGTGTGCTGCGCCGGGTCCCGGCTCCTCGTCCAGGAATCGGTGGCCGAGGAGCTGCTCGACCGGCTCAAGACGCGCATGGCCACGCTGCGCGTCGGCGACCCGCTCGACAAGAACACCGACATCGGCGCGATCAACTCCGCCGAGCAGCTGGAACGGATCCGCACCCTCTCCGAGATCGGCGAGCGGGAGGGCGCGGTGCGCTGGTCGCCGGCCTGCGAGCTGCCGCAGCGCGGCTTCTGGTTCGCGCCGACGCTGTTCACGGACGTGGCGCAGTCGCACCGCATCGCCCGCGAGGAGATCTTCGGGCCGGTGCTGTCGGTGCTGACCTTCCGCACGCCCGCCGAGGCCGTCGAGAAGGCCAACAACACCCCGTACGGCCTGTCGGCCGGCGTCTGGACCGAGAAGGGCTCGCGCATCCTGTGGATGGCCGAGCGGCTGCGCGCGGGCGTGGTGTGGGCCAACACGTTCAACAAGTTCGACCCGGCGTCGCCGTTCGGCGGCTACAAGGAGTCCGGCTACGGCCGCGAGGGCGGCCGGCACGGTCTGGAGGCTTACCTCGATGTCTGAGTCCCGTTTGGCCGTGCGGAAGACGTACAAGCTGTTCATCGGGGGCGCGTTCCCCCGTTCCGAGTCCGGCAGGTCGTACATCGTGAACGACGCCAAGGGCCGCTTCCTGGCCAACGCCTCGCAGGCGTCCCGCAAGGACGTCCGGGACGCGGTCGGCGCCGCGCGCAAGGCCGCGGGCGGCTGGGCGGGCCGGACGCCGTACAACCGCGGCCAGATCCTCTACCGGATCGCCGAGATGCTGGAGGGGCGGAGCGCGCAGTTCGCGGACGAGTTGCGCGCCGCCGGGCTCGGCAAGAGCGCCGCGGCCGCCGAGGTGGACGCGGCGGTCGACCGGTGGGTCTGGTACGCGGGCTGGGCCGACAAGCTGGGCGCCGTGCTCGGCTCGGCCAACCCGGTCGCGGGGCCGTTCTTCAACTTCTCGACGCCGGAGCCGACCGGCGTCGTCGGGATCGTCGCGCCGGACTCGCCGCTGCTCGGGCTGGTGTCGGTGGTGGCGCCGGCGATCGTGTCCGGCAACGCGTGCGTGGTCGTCGCGTCCGAGCCGGCCCCGCTGCCCGCGATCACGCTCGCGGAGGTGCTGGCGACGTCCGACCTGCCGGGCGGTGTCGTGAACGTCCTCACCGGCCGCCGCGACGAGCTCGCGCCGTGGCTCGCGTCCCACATGGACGTGAACGCGCTCGACCTCGCCGGCGTGCGGGACGAGGCCGTGCGCGAGCTGGAGGAGGCCGCCGCGGAGAACCTGAAGCGAGTGTTCCGTCCCACTGGTGATGACTGGTCCCGGGAGCCCGGAACGGCGCGGATGACCGCGTTTCTGGAGACGAAAACCGTGTGGCATCCGGTGGGCGTCTGATCCCTCGATAGCCCGAGTGTGTGTAGACCGTCACTTTCTGTGGAATAGACCTCCCGAAGCTGATCATCACGGGGGGTAGATCAGTGCCTACCAAGACGACATCGCGTACGACGTCGAGCCGAGGTACGGCCGCGCGTACGAACGGCACGAAAAGCAAGCGGTCGACCACGTCCAAGAGCTCGCCGGCCAAGCGCACCAGCGCGGCGTCGCGGAGCACTTCGGGCCGGACCACGGCCACGGCCCGCCGGACCACCGGCACCGGGACGCGGTCCTCGACCACCGCCAAGCGCGGCACCACCGCGCGCAAGAGCACGACGGGAACGACCGCGCGGAAGAGCACGAGCGGCACGACCGCGCGGAAGAGCACGACCGGGACCACCGGCCGGACGAGCGCGGCGACCAGCCGTACCTCGAAGGCCGCGGCGACCAAGGTCACCAAGGCGGCGACCGAGGCCAAGACGGCGGCCACCAAGATGAAGTCGGTGGCCACCAAGGCGACGGCGTCGGCCAGGTCGATGACGGCCATGACCAAGGCCATGACCACGGCGACGAAGGCGATGACCGACGCGTCCAAGGCCATGAACCAGGCGGCCAAGGCCATCACCACGTCCGCCAAGGCCACGGCCAAGAGCACCGGCACGACTTCGCGGAGCACGACGTCGCGGAGCACGGGTTCCCGGAGCACGGGCACGCGGGCGGCCGGCTCGCGGAGCACCGGCACCAGGAGCACGACGTCCCGGAGCACGGCTTCGCGGAGCACGGGCGCCAAGAGCACGGGCGCGAAGAGCACGGGCACGCGCGGCACGGCCTCGCGGAGCACGGGCACCCGGAGCACGGGCACCCGCAAGACGTCACCGGCGACGAGCCGGTCGCGGTCCACGACCTCGCGGTCCACGACCACGTCCCGGACGACCCGGCCGCGGACCGCGGCGGCGCGCAAGACCGCCGGCGCGTCCACCGGTACGGCGCGCAGGTCGTCGTCGGCCGGAAGGAGGTCGTCGTCGTCCGCGACGTCCGGACCAGCCGCCCGGCCCGCGGCCGCGGCGTCCCGGGGGACGGCCGAACCGGCGGCCCGGCCGGCGGCGATGGTCGAGCCCAAGACCGACATGGCGCCGGCGGGACGTCCGATGAGGGCCGAAGGTCCTCTTTACTCGAGCGTCGGCCGGGGTACGAACGGCGGCTGAGGCCGGTTCCGGCGGCGAGGCCCCTTCCCGTAGCAGAATGGGGAGGGGGCTTCGCCTGGTACGCCCACGATTGCGCGGAGGTTCGGGATGGACGACAAGCAGATCCTGGCGCGGATCAGCGAGTACGTGACCGACGAGCAGGAGCTGCGCGAGCGGCACCGGCGCGGCGAGCTGGCCGGGGACGAGGAGCGCCGCCGGCTCCAGGAGCTCGAGGTGGCCCTCGACCAGTGCTGGGACCTGCTCCGGCAGCGCCGGGCCAGGATCGACGCGGGCGAGGACCCGGGCGAGGCCCGGGTCCGCCCGCCCGGCCAGGTCGAGGGCTACCTGCAGTAGCGGGCCCGCGCCCGGCCTACATGCGTTCGGGCGTCGGTACGCCCAGCAGCTCCAGGCCGGTGACCAGAGTGCGGAGCGTCGCCGCGCACAGCGCGAGGCGCGACGCCTTGGTCTCCTCGTCCGGGGCCTTCAGCACCGGGCAGTTCTCGTAGAAGGCCGTGTACGCCGAGGCCAGGTCGAAGATGTAGCTCGCCAGCCGGTGCGGCTCGGCCTTCGCGGCGGCCTGCTCCAGCGCCGCCCCGAAGCTCAGCAGGTGCAGGGCCAGCGCCCGCTCTGCCTCGTGCCCGATCACGATCGGGCCGGTGGCCGCCTCCGGGCTCAGCCCGCCGGTGCGGAAGATCGACCGGATCCGGGCCGTGGCGTACTGCAGGTACGGCCCGGTGTTGCCCTTGAAGGCGATCATCCGGTCGAAGTCGAAGATGTACTCGCTGTCGCGCGCCACCGACAGGTCGGCGTACTTGACCGCGCCGATCCCGACCATCTCGACGATCGAGGCGCGGGTGGCCTCGTCGAACGCCTCGTCGCGCTGGATCGCGTCGTACTCGACCCCGGCCCGCTCGACGGCCTCGTCCAGCAGTTCGGCCAGCTTGACCGTGCCGCCGGCCCGGGTCTTGAGGATCTTGCCGTCGGTGCCCAGCACGTTGCCGATCTCGGCGTGCTCGGCGACCGTCCGGTCGTCCAGCCAGCCCGCCATCCGGGCCACCGCGAACACCATCTGGAAGTGCAGCGACTGCGGCGTGCCCACCACGTAGACCATCCGGTCGACCCGCTCGGTGTCGACGCGGTACCGGACGGTGGCCAGGTCGCTGGTGGAGTAGTTGTAGCCGCCGTCGCTCTTGCGGATGATCACCGGCAGCGGCTCGCCCTCCCGGCCCTTGAACCCGGGCGGGAACGCGCACAGCGCGCCGTCGCTGACCGTCGCGATGCCCTTGTCCTCGAGCTCCTGGACGGTCGGGGCGAGCATGTCGTTGTAGAAGCTCTCGCCCTTGATGTCGTCGTCGGTGAGCGTGATGCCGAGCCGCTCGTACACGGTGTTGAAGTACCGCTTGGAGACGTCGACGAGCACCTGCCAGAGCCGCAGCGTCTCGGGGTCGCCGGCCTGGAGGTCGACCACCCGCCGCCGCGACCGGTCGGCGAACGCCTCGTCGGAGTCGAACTTCCGCCGCGCCGCCTGGTAGAAGGCGGTCAGGTCGCTGACCGAGGAGTCGTCCCGGGCGGCGGCCTCCTCGCCGAGGTCGAGCAGGTGCTCGATCAGCATGCCGAACGGGGTGCCCCAGTCGCCGACGTGGTTGTCGCGGACGACCTCGTGCCCGAGGAACTCCAGGATCCGGGCGATCGCGTCGCCGACGATCGTGGTCCGCAGGTGCCCGACGTGCATCTCCTTGGCCACGTTGGGCGAGGAGTACTCGACGACGACCTTCTGCCGGTCCTCGGTGACCGGGACGGCGAGCCGCGCGTCCGCCAGCACGGCCTGGGCCTGCGCGGCGATCCACTCGTCGTCGAAGGTCAGGTTGATGAAGCCCGGCCCGCTGACCTCGACACCGGAGGCCACGTCGGCCACGTCCAGCGCGGCCACGATCTCGGCGGCCACGTCTCGCGGCTTGCGGCCCAGCTTCTTGGCCAGCGGCAGTGCCACGTTGGCCTGAAGGTCGGCGAACTGCGACGGCCGGATGACCGGGTCGGTGTCCGCGTACGACGGTCCGAAGGCGGCGCTGAGCGCGGCCCGGACCCGGGCGGCGATGACGAGTTGCGGATCGGGCATGCCCCAAGGTTATCGGCGCGGTCGGGCAGCCCTGTAACGCTTAAACCTAAAGGTCGGTCTCCACCGGGGCGGCCTCTTCCCGCGCGGTCTCGGGCGCGGCGGCGGGCTCCGCTTCCTCCGGCGCCTTCTTCTCGACCTTTTCCGCCTTCTCCGGCTTCTCTGGCTTCTCGGCCTTCTCTGCCTTCTCTGCCTTCTCGGTGTCGCGGTCGCCGTGCATCAGCCGGCCCAGCCGGGACGGGGTGCGGGTCGCGGCGATCTGCTCCCGGATCCGCTCGACGATGCGGCCCGCCGCCAGGTCGTGGGCGAGCAGGCACGCCGAGGTGATCGCCCGCGCCCGGGCGGCGCCGTGCGCGATGACGACCGTCCCGTTCAGGCCGAGCAGGACGCCGCCGCCGTAGGTCTCCGAGTCGAGCCGGTCGCGCAGCTCCAGCAGCCGGCGCCGCTGGAGCAGGGAGCCGAACCGGGCCGTACGGGACGCCGACATCGCGTCCCGCAGCTCGCCGAGGGCCATCCGCACCGTGCCCTCCATGGTCTTCAGCGCGATGTTGCCGCTGAAGCCGTCGGTGACGACCACGTCCACGGTGCCCGCCAGCAGGTCGTGGCCCTCCACGTTCCCGGCGAACTCGATCCCGTGCTGGCCGCCGGACAGCAGCTCGTGCGCGCGCTTGGTGACCTTGTTGCCCTTGCCCGCCTCGGCGCCGATGTTGAGCAGCCCGACCCGGGGGCGGGGGAGGTCCAGCAGGATCTGGGCGTACGCGGTGCCGAGGGCGGCGAACTGCACCAGCGTCTCCGGCTTGACGTCGGCCGTGGCGCCCGAGTCCAGCAGCACGGTGGGGCGCGGCCGGGTCGGCAGCGTCACCGCGATCGCCGGGCGCATCACGCCCTGCTGCCCCTTCAGCCGCAGCCGGGAGGTCGCCACGACCCCGGCCGTGGTCCCGGCCGACACCAGCGCCGAGGCCCGGCCCTGCTTGATCAGGTGGCAGGCGATCGCGATCGACGAGCGCGGCTTGCGCCAGCTCGCCAGCGCGCCCTCGCCCATGTCCAGGGCCTCGTCGGCGTGCACGATCGGGATCTCGCCCATGATCCCGTACCGGTCCAGCTCGCGCCTGATCCGCGGCGCCTGGCCGACCAGCACCAGCCGCGCGCCGTGCTCGCGGACGGCCGCCACCGCGCCCGCGATGATCTCGTCCGGGGCATGGTCGCCGCCCATCGTGTCGACGGCGACCGGCGCGGGGCGGCCCGGCGCCGGGCGCGGCTCGCCCGTGCCGGTCATGGCGACTCCAGGAGGGTGAAAGGTCGGGGAGGGCCGCGGAAACGCAGCTCATCGCATCGTAGGCGGTCCCCGTCCCTGCTCCGTCAGGCGCCCTCGCCGTAGTCGCCGGAGTCGGTGGTGCCGCTATTCGGCCTTTTTGCCGCAGTCGGCGCCGAGGCAGCGGGCGTTCTCCACCACCGGCCGGCCGTCGACCAGGATCGTGTAGTGGTGCTCGCGGGTCTCGTCCTCGCCGGTGGCGATGACCTGGACGGTCTTCTTGTCGGCGGTGCTGCCCGAGCAGCCGGCGCGCAGCTTGAGCTTGGTCCAGCCGGGCAGGTCGTGGCAGCTCAGCGCCTTCTGCAGCTGGATCCCGCGGCCGCGCAGCTCGTCGGCGGCGGTCGTCCCGAGGGCGCCGCGCAGCGCCGACTGGGTCGGGTAGCGCAGCTCCTTGGAGTCGGTCAGCAGCACGTACACGATGGCGGCCGCGACCACGCCGAGGACGGCGAGGCCGGCGATGCCGAGGGCGGTGCCCTTCTTACGGGTGATCTCCACAGCCGTAACGTCGCCCCGAGCGCCGGGCGTATGCGCGGGACGGGCCAGGTTTTCCCTGGTCATGGCCCGTGATTGGGGTCAGCGGGCGGTACCGCAGGAGACGCCGAGGCAGCTCGTGCGGATGGGCGCGCGGCCGTCGACCCTGATCTCGTACGACTCCTCCGGCCGCCGGGTGGCGGCGCGCTCGGTCTCGCCGTACACGGCGACCCGGGCGCCGGCGCTGGTGTGGCCCGTGCAGCGGACCATGACGGTGGCGTCGGTGAGGGGCTCGTCGAGCCGGCAGTCGGGGCGGCGGTCCATCGCGATCCCGTGCCGGGCCAGCTCGGCGACCGTCCCGTCGGCGACGGCGTTGCGGTACGCGCCCTCGGAGATCCGCTGCATCATGTCGCACCCGGTCAGCGCGAGCGCGAGCAGGACGGCGACGGCGGCGGTACGCAGCGGGCGCCTCATGCCAGCACCTCCGCGACCGCGTCGGCGACGGCGTCGGGCCGGTCGAGCTGGACCATGTGCTTGGTGCGCGGCAGCACGGTCTGCCGCCCGCGCGGGCTCATCCCGGCGAGCGCGCGGTGCCCGCCGGTCCACTCGCCCGCCCGGCCGGTGTCGCGGAAGTCGCCGAGGGCGGTGAGGACGGCCAGCGGGACGTCGGGGAACGGCCGCCGCGCGCGCAGGGCCTTCAGGTCGGCGGCCATCTCCCGGTACGCGAGGTTCTCGGCGAGCACGGTGCCGATCACGGTGCCGCGCCCGTACACCCGCCGGACGGTCCGGTCCGGCACGGCGTCGCCGCGGTCGCTGGTGTAGCGGAGGATCAGCCGGCGCGCGGCGGGCCCGAGCGGCCGGGCGAGCCCGGTGGCGCCGAGGAACGCGCCGAACGCGGCGGCCACCGGGGCGAGCGCGGCGGAGATCCGCGGCCGGGACCGGGGGGCGCGCTCGTAGCTGGGGTCGACCAGGACCAGGCCGTTCAGCAGCCGGGGGTGGGCGCGGGCGAGGGCCTCGGCGTGGAAGCCGGCCACGGAGTGGGCCAGCACGGTGACCGGCGGACCGGCCCGTTCGGCGAGGGCGGCCAGGATCCGGACGTCGCGGCGCAGGCTCGGCGCCGTACGGGCGGCGGGGCTCAGGCCGAGGCCGGGACGGTCGAACGCGATCACGCGGTGCTCCTCGGCGAGCAGGCGGGCGGTGGGGTCCCAGTCGAACCAGGCGCCGCCGAGCCCGGTGCTGAGCAGCAGCCGGGGGCCGCAGGCCGGGCCGGACTCGACCACGTGGACCCGCTCGCCGGCCGCGGGCACGATCTCCGACACGGTCTCCGGGCGTGCCGTCACCGGTGCGCCTCCTCGGGTACGGCGGCGGCGCCGGGGGCGTCCGCCCGCGCCCGCCGCCGGTCGGCGTACAGGGCCCAGGCGATGGTCAGGAGGCCCAGGCACAGGATGGAGATCTGGAACCGCTGGACGATGCCCAGCCACCGGCCCAGCACCATCGCCAGCAGCGTGCCGAGCGCGGCGACGGTCTCGATCAGCGCCAGCAGCCAGCCCCAGCGGGCCAGCGCGGGCCACCAGCCGTACCGGCGGGCGGCGATCGACAGGCACAGCAGCGCCAGCACCCCGCAGACGATCACCAGGCTGCTGGTGACCGAGTGGAACGAGTGCGAGAAGCCGACGTTCCCGGCGCGTTCGAGGAGCGCGCAGCGGGTCTCCAGGCTGGGCGCGCACTCCAGCGGGAACACGGCGTCGCCGATGGCGCACGTCCCGAAGAGCGCGAGGAAGATCCAGCCCGCCACCGCCCAGCGCCGCCGCCGCAGCGTCAGCAGCGCGATCGCCGCGACCGTGATCGCCAGCGAGCCGGTGATGAAGTCGCCGCCGCTGTAGACCGAGTGGTACGGCTGGTTCGCCGCCGAGAGTTCGCTCACATAGCCGTTGACGCTGTCGAGATCGGTGCTCAGGAAGTGCTCGAGCAGGAACGTGCCGTACGTGATGGCCGCGATGACCAGCAGGATCGGTACGAAAGCGGGGGCCTGACCGGGGCCGTCCCGAAGCTCTGGCGCGTGCACCCGCCCCCCTTACGTGTGACCGGTTCCTCAGCATAGGACCCATCGCGGGCTTACTTCGAGTAATCGCCCGGGGGCGGGGGGCGTCCACAGCCCGGACCCCGTTTTGTCAGGTCTGTGGTTGACCAGCTTCTTTGTACCCTCTTGAGGGTAGATATTCGGCATGAGTATGGTTCAACCGCTTCAATGGGGTGGCCTGGGCCTGATTGATCACTGTCCGTGATGCCGCGCGCCCCCTAGGGCGCGCTCCCCGCCGACTTCAAGGAGACCCAACACGTGACACTGGTGAACGACGCGGCTCCCGCAGTGCGATCCACCGGTCGCAAGTTCCGCGCCTTCACGGCGAAGCACCTCGACGAGCTGACGCTCCGCGCCGGGCTGAGCCCCCAGGAACGGCTCGCCACCCGCGCGGTGGCCACCGTCCTGCCGTTCCGGACGAACAGCTACGTGCTCGAGGAGCTCATCGACTGGTCGGCGGCGCCCGACGATCCCATCTACCGGCTGGTCTTCCCGCTGCCGGACATGCTCCCCGCCGAGGACGTCGCCCGCCTCTCCGACCTCCTGAGCAGGGAGGCCCCGAAGGCCGAGATCGACGCCGCCGCCCACGCCGTCCGGATGAAGCTGAACCCCCATCCCGCCGGGCAGATGGAGCTCAACATCCCGAGCTTCGGCGACGGCAAGATCCCCGGGCTCCAGCACAAGTACGACGAGACCGTCCTGTACTTCCCGAAGCAGGGGCAGACGTGCCACGCGTACTGCACGTACTGCTTCCGCTGGGCCCAGTTCGTGGGCGAGCCGGACCTGAAGATGGCCGGCGACGACACCCAGCAGCTGCGGGACTACCTCGTGGCCCACCCCGAGGTGACCAGCGTCCTGTTCACCGGCGGCGACGCCATGATCATGGGCGAGCCGGTGCTGCGCCGCTACATCGAGCCGCTGCTGGAGCTGGACCAGCTGGAGTCGATCCGGATCGGCACCAAGTCGCTGGCCTACTGGCCGCAGAAGTTCGTCACCGACCCGGACGCCGACGCCATGCTGCGGCTGTTCGAGCAGGTCGTCGAGTCCGGCAAGAACCTCGCGTTCATGGCGCACTTCACCCACCCGCGCGAGCTGGAGCCACTGGTCGTCACCGAGGCGGTCCGCCGCATCCGCGACACCGGCGCGGTGATCCGCACCCAGGCGCCGCTGATCCGCACGATCAACGACGACCCCGCGGTCTGGAACTCCATGTGGCGGACCCAGACCCGGATGGGCATGGTCCCGTACTACATGTTCGTCGAGCGCGACACCGGGCCCCAGGACTACTTCGCGGTCCCCCTCGCCCAGGCGTACGACGTCTTCCGGAACGCGTACAAGGACGTCGCCGGGCTCTCCCGGACCGTCCGCGGCCCCTCCATGTCCGCCACGCCGGGCAAGGTCTGCGTGGACGGCGTCCTCGACCTGTTCGGGGAGAAGGTGTTCGCGCTGCACTTCATCCAGTGCAGGGACGCCGAGCTCGTCGGCAAGCCGTTCTTCGCCAAGTACGACCCCGAGGCCGTCTGGCTGGACGACCTCAAGCCGGCCTTCGCCGACTCCTTCCCCTGGCAGGCCTGACAGCGCGGGTCCTGGACGGCCGGCGTACGGCCGTCCAGGACCGTGACAGGCGCCTGCAAGGCCGCTGACAGGCCGCTCCCGCAGGCTGGGCGCATGCTGTTCATCGAGCTCTTCGTACCGCCCGGCCGGCTCGACCCCGCCCGGCGCCGCCAGATCGCCTCCTCGCTGCTCCGCAACATGACCGGCGACCCGGACGCCGACACGGCGCTCGACAGCCGTTCCGGCGCCGTCTTCGCGTCCCAGTTCCACGTCGTCGTCCACCGGCCGGAGACGTGGGTGGTCGGCGAGCAGGCGGTCGAGCCGGACGGCCCGGCCGCCCCGTACATGGTGCGGGTCCACGTGCCCGGGCCGTGGCGCAAGGACACCAGCGAGCATGTCATCACCACGTTCACCCAGAAGATCGTGGAGGTGGATCCGGAGGCGGCCGTCCAGGTGCACGTCCTGGGCGTCCCCGAAGGGAGCATGGGCGTACGCGGTGAGGCGAAGACCTCCGCCGCGCTCGTCGAGATGATGAACGAGCCCCTCCAGCAGGACTACGCGGAGGGCAAGGCGGTCAAGGACCCCATGTGCGACATGCTCGTCTCCCTGGACACCGCCCCGACCCTGGAGTGGGAGGGGACGCTGTACGGCTTCTGCTGCGAGGGCTGCCGCACCGAGTTCGTCGAGAAGCGGCGCAAGGAGCGCGAGAAGGCCCGCGCCTGAGGTCCCGGATCAGCCGGGCAGGATGTCCTCGCGTACGGGGATCACCAGGGCGGTGACGTTGTCGTGGCCGCCCGCGTCCAGCGCGTACGCGACCAGGGAGCGGGCGCCGTCCAGATCGGGGGACGGCAGCGCGGCGCGGAGCGAACCCGCGCCGGGCAGGTAGCGCCACAGCCCGTCCGTGCAGAGCAGGAGGGTCCCGGGGGTGCGCGGCCGGTGGCTGCGCACCCGGGGCTCCGGCTCGCCCGCGTCGGCGCCGAGCCAGGCGGCGAGGGCCTCGTGCTCGCCGGTGTCGTCCTCGGTGAGCGCCGTACCGGGGCCCTCGTCCGGCAGCCAGTAGGCGCGGCTGTCGCCGACCCAGCAGGCCCAGACGCCGTCCGGGCCGGCGATCCCCGCGACGTACGTGCAGGCCGGGGCGGCGTTCACGGACGGGGCCAGCGCGGCGACGGCACGGCCCGCCCGTACCGCGGCGTCCGCCAGCGCCGTCTCCGGAACGGCCCCCGCCCGCAGGAGGTCGCACAGCGCGGCGGCACCGGTGCCGGCGGCCACCTGGGCCGCGCGGTCCGCCCTCGGGGACATGGAGACGCCGTCGCAGACGACGCCGACCGTCCACGGGCCGGCCGCGACCAGGGCCATCGCGTCCGCGTTGACCCCGCGGCGCAGCCCGCGGTCGCTGACCCCCGCGGCACCGCGGACGCTCGCCTCGAACCGGGCGCGGAACGCCGGCTGCGCCGTACCGCAGTCCCAGCAGTGACCGTCGGGGGCGACGGTGCCGCTGCACTGGACGCAGGCCGCCGTCTCGATCACGACCTCAGAATAACCACCCCGAAACGACCACGATGGCGAGCCGCGAGGCGCGAGCCGTACACCGGCCAAGGTCAGTGATGGGACCGCCGGCGCCACCAGGGCAGGTCGGGGGCGGCGAACGGGTCGGGGCTGGTGCGGGCCAGGAAGATGTCGTCGAGCGGCCGGAGCAGGGAGCGCAGCTCCCTGGCGATGCGTACCGGGAGGACGTGCAGGGCGGTCTCCAGGATCTGGCGCTCGTCCTCCAGGTAGAACGGGTCGCACGCCGGGCAGCCGCATGGAGGCGACGAGTCCGAGCGCGCGTACTGCGCCCATCTGCGGAGTGCGAGAGCGATCGCTCCCGGCCAGAAGCGTTCGCGTTCGAGCCTGATGATCGCGGCGGCCAGGGCGTTCGAGCCGGACGGGAGGCCGCGGCGGCGGGTGCGGGAGGCGCCGGGCACGCGAGGACGTGCCGAGGCCCTCAAGCGGGACGGCCGTCTACGCGGCATCGTCCTTTCGTGTCGTCATGAGGGCATGGTGCCATATTCGTCCGCTTGCCGGCGGCCGGAGTTCCCTGCTGGAGCGGACCCGGGCGCCGGCCGTGGGAACGGCCGGCGCCCGGGTGGTTCGGACGGCGGTCAGGCGGTCTCGATGCGCTGGGCGAGCCAGTTCTCGAGGACGGCCAGGGCGGGGCGGCCGGTGCCGTCCACGGGGGCGGTGCCGTACATCTCGTGGCGCCGCGTTCCGTAGAAGACCGCGGCGTCGACGCCCTCCTGGACCAGGTGGCGCGGGTTGAGCCTGGTCTTCAGGAGCCGGTCGAGGGTGCCCTTGGGCAGCGGTACGCCGGCGACGTCGAGGCCGTGCTCGGCGAGGCTGGTGAGCTGCGGGGCGAGGGACAGCAGGTCGACGCCGAAGAAGGCGTTCAGCGACTTGGCCGGGTCGGCGCGGTCGATGACCGGGGGCCGCTTCGGGTCGAAGTCGTCGAGCTTGTCCTGGATGGTGCGCAGGTCGCGGGTGATCCGGACCCAGTCGACCCGGTCCAGGACGACGAGGGCCTCGCCGACGGCGCGCTCGGGGGAGCCGGGCGGCCACATCGCCAGGAGCGCGGCGAGCGGGGTCAGGTCGACCCGGTTGGCGGTCTTGGCCAGGGGCATCAGCCGGTCCTCGACGGCGACCAGCGAGCGGTAGAGCCCGCGGACGTCGCCGCGCTGGGCGTACACGGGGATGGCCTGCGCGGCGCGCCGGATGCCCCGGTAGTCGATCTTGGTGATGCCGTCGATGACGTTGCTCGCCTGGGCGAGCAGCGCGACCGGCTGGAGCCCCTGGATCACCTTGGTGACCTTGGCGACCTGGTCGGCGGGCAGGCCGGTCAGCGGCGCGGCCTTGGCGGCGGCGTCCAGCGCGGCCTTGGCCAGCCCGGCGGCGTCGCCCGACCGCGTCGCGGCCTGCACGGCCTTGAGGTCGGCGGTGAGCCCGACGAAGTCGGTCTTGGAGAGCGCCTGGAGCACCTGGCCCGCGGTGTGGTTCTGCGAGCCGGGCGGGGAGTTCAGGAGCGTGTTCACCAGGACGGGGTGGGCGACGGTCCGGGTGAGGGCCTGGAGCGGGCCGACGAGCTTCGTGAGGTCGTCGGCCGTCCGCGCCGCCCCGGCGGTGTCCTTGCCGCGCGCCTGGCCGGTCAGCGTACGGACCCCGTTGGGGACGGCGGCGAGGTCGGCGGGCCGGCCGCCGGTGGTGCCGAGGTCGGTCGCCAGCTCGCGCTGCGCCGAGCCCTGGAGGTTGGCGACGCCGACCCGGCTCAGCACGCTGCCGAGCGTGGCGGTGAGCTCGCTCTCCTGCGGCAGGGCGCAGTACAGGTCGCCCTTGAGGCACACGTTCGCGACCTTGCCGGACAGGGTGCCGAAGCCCTGCGGGCGCGGTCCGGCGATGCCCCTGGTGCCGGGCAGCGGGTCGCCGAGGTTCACCTCGCCCCGCGTGCCCCGGGCCGGGTCGGCCACGCTCCCGCCCGCGATGTACGAGGCGGCCGGCACGGGTCCCCGGCCGGCCCCGATCTGGGCGGCGACGTCACCGTTGACGTGCGCGCCCTGGCTGAAGCCGAGCCCGACGAACCGGGTGCCGGGGCAGTCCCGCGCGATCTCGGTCATCGCCTTGCGGGCCGCGTCGATCCCGGTCTGCTTGGAGTCGTTGTAGGTCTTGCCCTGGTCGAACGCGGTCGCGTGGTAGCCGACCCAGTACGAGGAGATCCGCGAGCCGAACCGCCGTTCCAGCGGCTCGGTGATCCCGCGGAGCATGCCGACGGCCGTGTCCGGGCCGGAGGCCTGCGTGGTCTCCCAGGTGCCGGGAACGACGATCAGCTTGATCGGCGTGCAGGCCCTGGACTGGGAGGTCCGCGCAGCGTCCGCCGCCGGGTCCTGGACCATCAGCGGCACCGCGGCGGCGGTGGCGACCGCTCCGGCGACCGCGACCGCGACGGCGGGCCTGCGGTACCTCTGTCTTCTGGTTTTGGCGTGCGCTCCGGAACTCACCGGTGGTTTCCTTCCATGGCGACGGCCGGCCGTTCGCGCGGCCGTTTCGGGGGGCGTCCGAGGAAGCCCTCACGGGTCCTCGGGTCTCTCAGGGAGCGTCCGGCCCGCCCTGCCGGGCGGCGCGGACGCGGCGCGTCACTTGCCCTTCACCGCGCAGTAGGCGTCCTTGGCCGCCTGGATGACCGCTTCGGTGGCCTTGCCGGGGGTCATGTTGTAGCGGTTGGTGGCCACGACGGACTGGTGCTCGCCGTCCGGGCTGGTGTACCAGTGGCTGAAGTAGCCGAGCGCCGCGCCGTTGTGCGTCAGCGCGGGGCCGCACGGGGTCGGCTGTACGGCCACGCCGAGGGCGTAGGGCTTCTCCTTGGTCCCCACCTCCAGCAGCTGCCGCTGCTGGGCGGGGGGCAGCAGCCGCCCGGACGCCAGCGCGCGGGTGAAGTCGGCCAGGTCCTCCTGCGTGGACACCATGGCTCCGGCGGCGCCCATGACCTGCACGTTCGAGAAGGAGATGTCGCGGATGGCGAAGTAGCCGTGCAGCCAGTTCCCGTACAGCTTGGGGTCGGACTCGGGGAACGTGGTGTCGGTGAGCTGGAGCGGCCCGATGATCCGGCTGGTCACCTCGGCCGCGGGATGCCGTCCCGTCACCGCCTGGATGATCATTCCGGCCAGCACGTAGTTGGTGTTGGAGTAGTTGTACTTCGTGCCGGGCGGTGACAGCGACTTCCTGGCGATGCCGGCCTTCACCAGCGTGCGCGGGTCCCACCGCTTGTAGGGGTTGATGTCGGCGACGTAGGACCCCGAGATGTACAGGTCGTTGGCGTAGTCGGGGAGCCCGCTCGTCTGGTTGAGCAATTGCCGAATGGTGATCCGGCGGCCGTCGTTGCCGTTCGCGTCGACCAGGCCGGGAAGCCACCGGTCGACGGTGTCGTTCAGGGACAGTCTGCGCTCGGCCTCCAGTTGCAGGACCACCGTGGAGACGAACGCCTTGGTGCTGCTGGCGATGCGGAATCTGGCCTTGGGATCGGCCGGCACCCGGCGGAACATGTCGCCGTATCCGGAACGGGCGTAGCGGACGTCGTCCCCGTCCCGCACCATGCCGATAACGCCGGGCAGCCTGTGGTCGGCGCGGGTCCTGTCCACCAGGCCCTGGAGGGCCGCCCCGGCCGGTCCCGCCTGGCTCGCCCCGTTCCGCGCGCCCGCCGGGGCGACCGCGGCCTCCTGGTCCTGGACGGCCACCGCCACACCCGTCACGGTGGCGGCCAGCACCGCCAGCGTCGCGCCGACGCGGACACCGAACTTCCGACTTCGCATTTCGGGTCTCCAAGAGATCGTCGATCTTGGCAAGCACGCTAGCGAGACCCGTTGAAATTCCGATGACATGCCAATATCAAGGGGACCTGGAATTCGCCCTATCGGA
This sequence comes from Spirillospora sp. NPDC029432, assembly GCF_040703975.1. Taxonomy (NCBI): domain Bacteria; kingdom Bacillati; phylum Actinomycetota; class Actinomycetes; order Streptosporangiales; family Thermomonosporaceae; genus Spirillospora; species Spirillospora sp. NPDC029432. Next base: position 37,623 of record NZ_JBEZWH010000002.1, on the reverse strand, counting down.
TTATCGGAGTGCGGGCGCGCCGAAACGCGCCGCACGGACCCGGGGCCGTTCGGCGCGTTATTCGGTGGAAATATCTAAAAGCGGGGACCGGATTACTGAGAAAGTTCTAGAACCGCGCGGACGTGCCCGCGACGGCGACCAGGCCGAGGCCGCCCTGCGGCCGGTGCTCCTCGGCGGCCAGGCGCCGCGCGTACAGCGCGAGCAGCCCCTCCAGCCGGTACCGGTGCGCGGACGGCTGCTGCGCGAGGCTCGCGTCCACCAGGTTCTCCAGGGCCTGCTCGGCCTGGTACGGACCCCAGTCGAGGGCGGCGGCCAGCGCCCGGTGCCCGGTCTCGGTGGCCGGTGCCATGCCCAGGGCGCGGAACGCGTGCCGCTCGGCGGGCGGGAGCCGGTCGTAGGAGAGCCGGAACGCCGCCTCCACGCTGCGGTCCTCGGCCCTGAGCTCGGCCAGCCGCCGCTCGTCGTCGGCCATCCGGCGGGCCAGCGCGGCGATCGTCCAGGAGGGGCGGCTCTGGATCCGCGCGCCCGCGATGCGCAGCGCCAGCGGCAGCCGGTCGCACAGGTGGGCCAGCTCCCTCAGCGCGGCCCGCTCGCCCGCGGCGCGCGGCGCACCCACGATCCGGTCCAGCAGCGCCTCCGCGGCCTCCGGCGCGAGCGGCCCCAGCGTGACCCGGCGGTCGGCGTCCAGCCCCACCAGCCGGTGGCGGCTCGTCACCAGCACCCGGCTGTCCGGCCCCGCGGGCAGGAGCGGGCGCACCTGGTCGGCGCCGGACGCGTCGTCGAGGACCAGCAGCAGGCGCAGCCCCGCCGTCGCGCTCCGCCAGAACGCGGCCAGCTCGTCCAGGTCGTCGGAGCCGTCCGGGACGTCCCGGACCCCGATCGACCGCAGCTGCCTGAGCAGCGCGCGCTCCGGCGGCAGCGGGCCCCGCCGCTCGCTGTGCCCGTGCAGGTTCACGAACAGGCAGCCGTCCGGATAGAGCGGGCACAGCGACCGCGCCGCGCGTACCGCCAGCGCGGTCTTGCCCGCGCCCGCCACACCGTCCACGGCCATGACGGTCACCCCGGCACCGGCCGCCCCGGCCGTGAGCAGCGCCAGCTCCTCGTCCCGCCCGGCCAGCTCCCCGACATCGGCCGGAAGCTCGTCGGGCACGCGCCGCGCCGGCGGGGCCGCGGCGGCGCGCGGTGCCCGGACGCGCCCGGCGCCGCCCGCCCGCGGACCGCCCGCCTCCGGGCCCGCGGCCTCGGGCCGGAGGACGATCCCGAGCGCCTCCTTGTCGCCGCGCAGCACCGCCTGATGCGCGCGCCGTACCTGGTCGCCGGGCTCCACTCCCAGGTCCTCCACCAGGCGGCGGCGGAGCTGCGAGTACACGGCCAGCGCGTCGGCCTGCCGGCCGCTGCCGTACAGCGCGCGCATCAGCAGCACCGCCAGCGGCTCGCTGTGCGGGTGCTTCGCGGCCAGCGCGTGCAGCTCGCCCGCGGCGTCCAGGTACCTGCCGAGCCGCAGCCGGCATTCGGCCTTCTCCTGGAGGAGGGCGGTCCTGCGCTCCTCCAGCCGCACCCGCTCCGCCTCGGCGAACGGCCCGGGGAGGCCGGCCAGCGGCTCGCCGCGGAACAGGTCGAGCGCGCGGGCGTACGCGCTCACCGCGGCGGTCAGGTCGCCGGACCTCCGGGCGGCGGCGGCCTCGTCCGCGATCTCGTCCAGCCACCTGACGTCGATCAGGGTCCCGTCGCCGACGAAGCGGTAGCCGCCGCGGTCCCGGGCGATCACCGAGCCGTCCGGGCCGTCGCCGTCCGCTCCGAGGCAGCGGCGCAGCCGGTGCACGTACACGGGCACGATCTTGCCGCCGGAGCCGGGCGGCTCGGTGCCCCACACCCCGTCGAGCAGCTCGCGGCGGCTGACGCACAGGTCCGGGCGCAGCAGCAGGGCCGCCAGCAGCGCCTGCTGCCGGACCGGGCCGAGGTCCAGCTGGGTCCCGTCGCGCCAGGCCCGCACCGGGCCCAGCACGCTGAACCGGAGCGGGCGGGGGGCGTGTTCCGTCATCGTGCCCGGGTGCATCGCCATCATCAGACCGATCTCTTCGAACTGCTGATCAGGGCCGGTCCGCGCGGAAGGGGAGCCCGCGGACCAGGGCATAACGTTGTGATGGGCAGGTTATAACATTGTCATTGACGCGTGCGGCGTTTCCCCGTCACGTGCCCGGCCGGCACGAGTGGTGATCGTCACGTCACCGTGCGGGGCGCGCCCGCCGCCCGCGCCGCGGCGCCGCCTCCGGTACGACGACGCCGGCCGTCTCGACGCCCAGCAGCGACCGTCCGGCGGACCGCTCCGCGGCCTCGCGCTCGTCGCCCAGCCCGACCAGCAGGTTGATCGCGTGCGGGCCGAGGATGTGCAGCACGCCGCGGCCCTCGGCCCCGAACACCCCGGTCGTCTCCAGCAGCACGTAGCCGTGGACCATGCTCCAGAACTGCCCGGCCACGGTGATCGGGTCGTCCCGCCGGAGCCGCCCGGCGTCCATGGCCCGCCGCACCTGCCGCGGCAGCAGCGCGAAGGCGGCGTTCATCTCGGCCACCGTCGTCGGGGTGCCCTCGGTGGTGACATCGTGCCCGAACGACGGCAGCGTCCCGGCCAGGGCGATGCCGAACATCAGCCGGTACCGGTGCGGGCTGGTGACCGCGAACTCGCGGTAGTGCAGCCCGAGGAGCAGCAGGTCGGCCACCGGGTCGTCGGTGTCGGGCGTGCGCCGCAGGAAGCGCTCGAACCGCGCGAACGCGTCCCGGGCGAGCGCCTCGTACAGCCCGGCCATGCCGCCGAAGTGCGTGTAGACGGCCATGGTGGACGCGCCGATCTCGGTGGCGAGCCGGCGGGCGTTCAGCGCCTCCGGGCCGTGCTCGTCGAGCAGCCGCGCCCCGGCCTCGATCAGCTTCTCGCGCGAGCCCGCCGGCCTCTTCGGCATGACAATGTTATATCTCTGGCCGGGGCGAGAAATGTCACTCGAACAAATGTGTTCTTCAGAGCGTCCGCGCGGAACGGCCCGGGCCGCCCCGGCGTGCGCGGGCGGCCCGGGCGCGGATCAGGAGCCGTAGAGCGGGGTGATGACGGCGCGGGCCAGGGTGTGGGCGGTGATGTTGAAGCCGACGACGGCCGGGGAGGTGCCGGCGTCCAGCCCGAGGGACTCCACGTCCAGGGCGTGGACGGCGAAGACGTAGCGGTGCGGGTCGCCGGGCGGCGGGGCCGCGCCGCCGAACGCGTTCACGCCGTAGTCGTTGCGGGCCTGCACGCCGACCTTGAGGTCCGCGGTCCCCGCGCCCGTGGGCAGCTGGGTCACCTCGGTCGGCACGTCGAACAGGACCCAGTGCCAGAAACCGCTCCCGGTGGGCGCGTCCGGGTCGAAGCACGTGACCGCGAAGCTCCTGGTCTCCGGCGGGTACCCGGACCAGGCGAGATGCGGGGACCTGTTCTCGCCGCTGAAGCCCCAGTCGTCGAAGACGTGCGTGTCCGAGAGCCGCTCGCCCTCGGCCACGTCGTCGCTGGTGACGGTGAACGACGGCACCTCGGGCAGGTAGTCGTACGGCATCGGCGCCTTGCCGGGCATGGCGACCTCCTCGTCAGTGGATCTGCGTGCCCTCCATACCTATCAGTGACCAATCCGTGCGGTCAGGTCTTGACGGCGCCCATGGTGAAGCCGGTGACGAACCGGTCGAGGAACAGGTTGAACAGCACGGCGATCGGCACCGCCATGATCACGGTGGACGCCTGGAGGGACTGCCAGAAGAAGACGTCCCCGCGGATGAGCTGGGTCGGGACGCCGGTGCTGACGACCATCGTCGGGCTGGACGAGACGAACGCCAGCGCGTACACGAACTCGCTCGCCGTCAGCGTGAACGTGAAGACGACCACCGCCACGATCCCCGGGAACACCAGCGGCAGCACGGCCCGCCGGAACGCCCCCAGGCGCGAGTGGCCGTCCACCATCGCCTGCTCCTCGATGTCCTTCGGCACGGCCTTCAGGAAGCCGATCAGCAGCCAGACCGACACCGGGACGGTGATCGACGGATAGACGACGATCATCGACCAGAGCGTGTCCTCCAGCCCCAGCCCCACCACGACCCGGGTCAGGGACAGGAAGAGCAGCGACGGCGGCACCAGGTAGACCAGGAAGATCGCGATGCCCATCGGGGTGCCCCACGGGCGGTTCAGCCGGGCCAGGCTGTACGCGGCGGGCAGCGACAGCGCGAGCGTCAGCCCGACGACCGCCAGGCCGACCAGGAGCGTGTTCCACACGAACGTCAGGAACGGCGTGTCGTTCAGCAGGTAGGTCACGTGGTCCGGCGTCGCCGGCTCGTTGAACAGGAACGGGCTGCTCTCGGGGTTGTACAGGTCCCGGTTCTGCTTGAACGCGCTGACCAGGCTCCAGAGGAACGGGAGCGCGCAGACCAGCGCGGCCAGGACGGCGGCCCCGTACACGCCGCAGCGCGCGGCCACATGGCGCCGGGCGTACCTGCGGCGCAGTGCGGCGTTGTCGGTGGTCATTCCGCCCCCAGCCGGCGAACGGCGCGCAGGATCGCGATGGCGCCCGCGAGCAGGATCGGGAAGAGGAACAGCGCGATCGCCGCGCCCTGGCCGACGTCGCCGCCCTCGATCCCGCGGAAGTACGCCCAGGACGCCAGCGTGTCGGTGGCGTGCGTGGGGCCGCCGCGGGTGAGCACGTACGAGACGGTCATGTCGGTGAACGTCATGATCGCGCCGAACAGCCCGGCCACCGCGATCACCGGCAGCGCCAGCGGGACGGTGATCTCGAACATCCGGCGCCAGAAGCCCGCCCCGTCGATCCGGGCGGCCTCGTCGATGTCGCGCGGGATCGCGATCAGGCCGGCCATCACGATCACGGCGGCCAGCGGGGTGAGCCGCCACACGTGCACGGCGATGACCGAGGCCATCGCGGTGCCGGGGCCGCCCAGCCAGACGACGTTCTCCTCGATCATCCCGAGATGCCGCAGCACCCAGTCGATCGGGGAGTAGATCGAGTCCAGGAACCACAGCCACGAGATCGTGGACAGCGCCACCGGGGTCGTCCACGGGAGCAGCACCAGGAAGCGGACGAACCACTTGCCGCGGAAGTCCGCGATCAGGATGTTGGCCAGGACCTTGCTGAGCACCACGATCAGCACCATCGACACGACCGTGAACACCAGCGTGTTGCGCAGCGACCGCCAGAACACCCGGTCGCCGAAGATCGCGTCGAAGTTGCCGAGGCCGACCCAGTCGAACGACGGGTCGCCGGTGGTCACGTCCGAGAACGCGAACGCGATCGCCAGCACGAACGGCACCCCGACCAGCGCGAGGATGTACACGACCGACGGGAGCAGCATCGCCCAGGCCAGGAACCCGTCCCGGTCCGCGAGCGTGACCCGCCGCCGCCCCTTCTCCGCCGCGCTCACGGCCCGATCCGTACGGGATCGGTCCGGGTGCCCGCCTCGGCGTCGAAGAACCGCAGCCGGTCCTCCGCCACCGAGAACCCGTGCGTCTCGCCCGGCTCCAGCGGAACGGTCACCGTCGCCGGCAGCCGGGCGATCACCCGGGTCTCCGCGCCGATGCCGGTGACGGTCCCGTACACGTGCCGGTCGCCCGACAGGTACTCCATCCGGTCCACCCGCAGCGGCATCGTCACCCGCTCCCCGGAGACGATCTCCGCGGGCAGCAGGTGCTCGGGCCGGAAGCCGACCAGCGCGCCGCCGTTCCGGACCAGGTTCATCGGCGGCGAGCCGATGAACGTCGCCACGAACGTGTCGGCCGGGTCGTCGTACACCTCGACCGGCGTCCCCACCTGGCGGACCCGGCCGCGCTCCAGCACCGCGATCCGGTCGCCGAGCCCCATCGCCTCGGCCTGGTCGTGCGTCACGTAGATCGTCGTGGTGCCGATCCGCTCCTGGAAGCGGCGCAGCTCGTCCCGGGCGCTCGCGCGCATCTTGGCGTCCAGGTTGGACAGCGGCTCGTCCAGCAGGAACACCGCCGGGTCCCGGACGAGCGCCCGCGCCAGCGCCACCCGCTGCCGCTCGCCGCCCGACAGCTGCCGCGGCTTGCGGCCCAGCAGCGGCTCGATCCCGAGCAGCCCGGCCGACCAGCGCGCCTTCTTCTCCCGCTCCGCCTTCGGCGTCTTCTCCGCCTTGAGCGGGAACACGATGTTGTCCAGGACGGTCTTGTGCGGATACAGGGCGTACGACTGGAACACCATCGCGACCTGCCGCACCCGCGGCGGCAGCCCGTTCACCACCTGGTCGCCGATCAGCACCTCGCCGCCGGTCGGCTGCTCCAGCCCGGCGATCGTGCGCAGCAGCGTCGTCTTGCCGCAGCCGGACGGCCCCAGCAGCACCAGGTACTCGCCCGCCGCGGCGGCCAGGTCGACCCCGTCCAGCGCCCGCACCTGATCACCCGAGCCCCGCCGCCGCACATGCCCGTCAAAAGTCTTGACGAGACCCCTGACCTCGACAGCACTCATCGGGGCGCTCAGCCCCCCACCAGGCCGCGGTCGCGCCACCTCTGGAAGATCTTGTTGATCTGGCCCTCGGCCTCCGCCACCGCCTGCTTGGCGGTGACCTGGCCGCGGGCGGCGCGGCCGAACATGGTGGGCAGCACGTTCGTGCTGAAGATCTCGCCGATCGCCGGGTTGGACGGCCCCGGGTAGCCGATGTTGGCGCTCCAGGACGTCGCGTTCTTCAGCAGGCTCAGCTTGTTGGCCGGCTTGGCGCCGTACGGGTCGTTGTCGAGCCAGCCGTTCAGCTGCGGGACCAGCGAGGGCCAGCCGGGCAGGTCGTACAGCTCCGAGTGGAACGTGACCGCCGGGAAGTTGGCCGTGTAGTGGAGCAGGAACTCCTTGGCCGCGTCCGGGTTCCCGGCGTGCTTCGGCACGATCCACTGCTGGATGACGTGCTGGGCGGCCAGCGCGGCGCGCGGCCCGCGCAGCGCCGGGGTGAAGAAGATGTCGTCGCCGATCTGCCGGTTGGTGCCCATCGCGGTGCGCCAGGCGGAGATCGAGTTGAGGATGTACGACGACTTGCCCGCGATCAGGGCCTGGTTGTTGGACGCCGGCACCCAGGAGAAGACCTCCTCGGTCTCGGCCTCCTTGAACAGCCGGGTCATGAACTCCACGGCCGCGACGGCGGCGTCCGAGTTGATCGTGACGCGCTCGTCGGCGTCCTGCTCGGCCGCCCCGTACGACCACAGCAGCGCCCGCGCGGCCATGTTCGAGTCGGTCTCGGGGGACAGCCCGATCCCGCACGGGACGCCGGTGGTCCGCTTGATCTCGGACGCGCCGCGCAGCAGCTCGTCCCAGCTGCCCGGCCCGTTCGGCAGGCCGACCTTCTGCCACATCGACCGGCGGTAGTCGCCCGGGTCGGGCGACCAGCCGGGGGTGTAGCAGTAGAACCGCTTGGTGTTGGGGTTGTAGCTGGACTTGCGGCACAGCTCAAGCTGCTGCCCCCAGCGCCGGTTGGCCTCCTGGACGACGTCGGACATGTCCAGCACCGACGGCTCGTACTGGGAGAACGGCGCGATGTGCTGGATCAGGTCGTGGCCCTTGCCGGCCTGGATCTCCGACGCGGCCCGGCGCGGGACGTCCACGGTGTTGATGTGGTCGACCCGGACGGTGACGCCGACGCGCTTGCCCCAGTCGGCGGCGAACTTGTCGAACCACTTGTCGTGGCGGGGGACGAAGTGGCTCCACATCAGCACGCTGAGGGAGCCGCCGAGTTTCCTGCCGGGGGCGGTGAAGACCTCCTTGGGAGCGCCGCCGGTGTTCTTCGCCTGGGGCCCGCTGGTCTCGCTCGCGCAGCCGGCGGCGAGACCGTACGCGCCCGCCGCGAGCGCCGTGGAGGACAGGAAGCCGCGCCTGCTGAGCCGATCCGTCATGGGAGTGCTCCTCGCGCCGAAGGTCTCCCCCGAAGGTCTTCACCTTCGAAAGTAGATCGGCAAGGACGCCTCATCCAGAGACGAATCGGTAACTCTGCGTAACTCCTGTCACTGGGTGCTCAGGAGCCCCAGCAGGCGCGCGGGCCTACTTCCCGGTGGCCTCGGTGTAGGCGCGGAGGACTTCCTTGGGGTCGCCGTCCATCTTCATCCGGCCGTCGTCGAGCCAGATGACGCGGTTGCAGGTCTCCTCGATGACGTCCAGGTTGTGCGCCACCAGGAAGACCGCGCCGGCGTCCCGCCGCAGCTCGTCGATCTTGTCCTTGCTGCGCTTCTTGAACTTGGCGTCGCCGGTGGCCAGCGCCTCGTCGATCAGCATCACGTCGTGCGTGCGGGCCGCCGCGATGGCGAACCGCAGGCGGGCGCCCATCCCCGACGAGTAGGTCGACATCGGGTAGTCGATGAAGCCCTTCTTCAGGTCGGCGAACTTGACGATCGACTCGTACTTGGCCCTGGTCTCCTCCTGCGTGAGGCCCATGGCCAGGCAGCCGAGGATGATGTTGCGGGAGCCCGACAGGTCGCGCATCAGCGCGGCGTTCACGCCCAGCAGCGACGGCTGGCCCTGCGTGTAGACGGCGCCGCGGGCCGGCGGCAGCAGGCCCGCGATGGCCTTGAGCAGCGTCGACTTGCCCGACCCGTTGGTGCCGATGACGCCGATCGCGTCGCCGCGGTACGCGACGAACGAGACGCCCTTGACCGCGTGCACCTCGGTCATCTGCGGCCGGTTCTGCCGCCGCACGATGCGCAGCAGCGCGCTCGCGGCCGTGCCCTTGCCGCCGCCCCCGCTGTAGACGCGGTAGACGATGTGCAGGCCGTCCACGACCACGATCGGCTCCCGGGCGGGGTCGAGGACCACCTCGGGCTGCTGTGACGCGGAACCGGACACCCGTGCCTTCTCCTTCAGCGACGCCTTAGCCACGGCCGTACCTCTCCTCCGCACGGTAGAAGTACCAGAAACCCCCGAGGAAGGCGATCAAGGCCCAGACGACGGCGTACAGCCAGAGCCTGGTGTAGTCGACGTCGTACGGGGCCAGGTCCTCGCGGAAGCTCTTCATCAGCGAGGTCCGCATGAGCTCGATGTAGACCGCGCCCGGGTTGGCCTCCAGGATCGGTCCCACCCAGGCGTACCCCTTGTCGGCGAACTTCTGCCCCATCTGCGGGATCAGGAAGAACACGCCGGAGAAGTAGAGCCATGACCGGGTGATGAACGGCAGCAGCTGCTGGATGTCGCGGACGAACGCGCCCGCGCGGGCGATCGCCAGGCTGATCCCGACGTTGAACAGCAGCTGGAGCAGCAGCACCGGCACCATCAGCAGCCAGTGCACCGTGATCGGCTCGCCGGTGGCCAGCACGATCACCAGCAGCACGGCCATGGAGATCAGCAGCTGCTGCAGCTCCATCAGCACGTGCGCGAACGGGAGCGACGCGCGCGGGAAGTGCAGGGCCCGGATCAGCGACAGGTTGTTGCCGATCGACTTGGCCCCCGCGGTCAGCGAGCGCTGGGTGAACGTGAAGACGAACACACCGGTGATGAGGAACGCCGTGTAGTTGTCGATCCCGCGGTTGGTGCCGATCAGCACACCGAAGATCAGGTAGTAGACGGCGGCGTTCAGGAGGGGGGTGAGGACCTGCCACAGCTGGCCCAGCCGGGAGCTGGTGTACGTGGAGGCGGTCTTGGCGGAGGCGAAGTTCCAGATGAACGTGCGCCGCTGCCACAGCGAGCGCACGTACTTGCGCGGCGAGGGGCGCGCCGCGCTCTGGGTCAGACCGTGCCGGGCGGCGAATTCGGCCAGCGACTCGCTACTGCGTCCGTTCATGTGAGGATGCTCCGCGATAGCGCCGACCGGCTCGCCACCCGAGGTGCTGAGCCGTTCCGGGTGACTCATGCGGGAAGCCTATTGCAGTCCACACTATGTGAGGGACGTTCGCCCATATGTGACCCCCGTTTTGAGATCTTTGGGGAATCATGTCCGACCTCCTGGGGATACCCCCGACATGCAGGCCCATCACCATCCGCACCCGAACCGGTCACGGCGCGTAATGTTGGCATCTCGTTACGCGTCGCCCGACCGGCACCGCCGGCGGACTCCGTCGATCTACCGCAAGGGCCCGCTGCGCCGCCTCGGCCGCCTGGACCGCTGGGCGTTCGACCGGGTCGCGGCGGCCCACCTGCCCGGCCTGGAGTACGTGCTGCCGCGGGTGTCGCGGCTGGCCGACCACGGCGTGCTGTGGTTCACCACGGCCGGCGCGATGAGCCTCACCGGCCGGGCCCGGCTCCGGCGGGCGGCGCTGCGCGGCTCGATCGCGGTCGCGGTGGCCAGCCCGGTGGTGAACGTGCTGGGCAAGCAGGCGTTCCGGCGGGCCCGCCCGGTCGTGGACCTGGTGCCGCCGATCCGGATCCGGTGGAAGCTGCCGACCTCGCACGCGTTCCCGTCCGGGCACTCGGCGTCGGCGGCCGCGTTCGCCACGGGGGTGGCGATGGAGGCGCCGCGCGCGGTCGCGGCGCCGGTCGCCGTGACGGCCGGGGCGGTCGCGTTCGCGCGGATCTACACCGGCGCCCACTACCCGGGGGACGTGCTCGCGGGCCTCGGGATCGGCGCCGCCGCGGCGCTGGGCACCCGGCTGGTGTGGCCGGCCCGGCCGCCGGTGGCGCGGGTCACCCGGACCACCACCGAGAAGGTCACGATCACCGGTGACGGGCAGGGCGTGGTCGTGGTGATCAACGCCGGGGCGGGCGCCACCGCGGGCTCGGCGGGCGTCCCGCTGCTGCCGAGCACCGCCGAGAGCGCCGTCGCCGTCCTCCAGCGGGAGCTGCCCGCCGCGCGGATCATCTGGCCGGGCCCGGACGAGGACCTGGACAAGGTCGTCGACGAGGCCGCCGGGCAGGCCGAGATCCTCGCCGTGATCGGCGGCGACGGCACGGTGAACACCGCCGCCCGCGCCGCGATGCGGCACGGCGTCCCGCTGCTGCCCGTCCCCGGCGGCACCTTCGACCACTTCGCCCGCGCGCTGGGCATCGAGACCGTCACCGACGCGGTCGAGGCGTACCGGGGCGGCCGGCTGGGCCGCGTCGACCTCGGCATGATCTCTCCGGGTGATGAGGCGGGCGGCGACGCCGAGGGCATGGTGTTCCTGAACACCGTCGGCTTCGGCGCGTACACCGAGCTCGTCGAACGGCGCGAGCGGCTGGAGGGGCGGCTCGGCAAGTGGCCCGCCCTCATGGTGGCGGCGCTGCGCACGTTCCGGCACTCCGAGCCGGTGCCGATGCTCGTGAACGGCCGCAGGCGCCGGGTCTGGCTGGCGTTCGTGGGCAACTGCGCGTACGGCTCGCGCGGCCCGGCCCCGACCTGGCGCGACCACCTGGACGACGGGCAGCTCGACATCCGCCTCGTCACGACCGGCGCGCGCGTGCCGCGCCTGCGCGCCCTGGCCGCCGTCCTGGCCGGCCACCTGCACGTGACGCCCGGCTACCGGGCGTGGCACAGCGCCACGCTGGAGCTGGTCTCCCGGGACGGCGACCTCAGCCTGGCCCGCGACGGCGAGCTGACGGCGCTGTCCCCGGCCGTCCACATCACCAAGCGCCCCGGCTCCCTGGCCGTCTTCTGCCCGCCCGGCACCTGTTGACCAAGGTCCCGGTTCGCGGGCGCGCGGCCGGGTACGAGGCGACCATGGTGGCTTCGGAGAGGGGAACGATGACGACCGACGGAGTCGAGCCGGCCGTGCTCAGCGACGAGGACCTGCTGCGGGAGCTGCGCCATCTCGGCGAGACGCGCCTGGACGCCCTGCGCCACGCGTCCGACCAGGCGCTGGAGGAGCACACGCACCGGACCAGGCAGCTGGAGGCCGAGTACCTGCGCCGGATGCCGGAGCGCGAGATCGATCCGGAGCGGCTGCGCGAGGGCGCGCGGAGCCGTTGACCACGGCGCGTTCCGGACGGGAGGCTGGCCGCATGGCGACGATCGAGCTGGGCCCCGGTGACGGGCGGCTGCTGGTCAGGACCGGGCGGAGCGGGCTGGGCCGCCGGGCCGGGCACGACCTCGTGATCGAGGCCGCGCGCTGGTCCGGCACCGTGACGCTGGCCGGGGACGACCTGGCCGGCGCCGCCGCCGAGGGCTCCTCCGTGCGGATCACGGTGCCGGTGGACGGCCTGGAGGTACGGGAGGGGACCGGCGGGGTCCTGCCGCTGTCCGACCAGGACCGCGCCGAGATCACCGCCAACCTCCGCAAGGTGCTCCAGGCCGACCGGTTCCCGGAGATCACCTTCCGGTCGACGGGCATCCGGGGCACGGCGGCGGAGTTCACCGTCGAGGGGGAGCTGACGGTCATGGGCCGTACCGAACCCCTGTCCGTGCGGGCCGCGGGCGGCGACCGGGTCACGGGCGAGGCGACGGTCAAGCAGACGCGCTGGGGCATCAAGCCGTACTCGGCGTTCTTCGGCGCGCTCAAGCTGGCCGACGACGTCCGGGTGACGTTCGACCTGGACGTCCGCCCCGGCTAGCGGGCTCGGGCGACGCGGGTCTCGTCCCAGACCGGCTCCGGCGCCTCGTACACCGAGCCGTCGGAGCCGAACACCAGGAACCGGTCGAACGACCGCGCGAACCAGCGGTCGTGCGTCACCGCCAGGACGGTGCCCTCGTACGACTCCAGCCCTTCCTGGAGGGCCTCCGCGCTCGCCAGGTCGAGGTTGTCGGTGGGCTCGTCCAGGAGGAGCAGCGTGGCCCCGCCCAGCTCCAGCAGGAGGATCTGCAACCGCGCCTGCTGGCCGCCCGACAGCGTCTCGAACGGCTGCTCGGCGCACACCTGCAGCTCGTAGCGGGCCAGGGCGTTCATCGCCTCGTTCCGCAGCCGCGCGTGCTCGGTCATGACGATCTCGCAGGGCGTGCGGCCCTCCAGGTCGGGCCGCGCATGGGTCTGCGCGAACAGCCCCGGCACGACCCGCGCGCCCAGCCGCGCCACCCCGGTGTGCGCGACGCCGTTCCCGTCGGGCCCCGCCAGCAGCCGCAGGAAGTGGGACTTGCCGGACCCGTTGGAGCCGAGGACGGCGACGCGCTCGCCGTACCAGACCTCCGTGCCGAACGGCCGCATCAGCCCGGTCAGCTCCAGGTCCTCGCAGATCACCGCGCGCTTGCCGGTACGGCCGCCGCGCAGCCGCATCTTGAGGTTCTGGTCGCGCGGCGGGACCTCCGGCGGCCCCGCCTCCTCGAACCTGCGCAGCCGTGTCTGGGCCGCCTGGTAGCGGGACGCCATCGAGTCGTTGTAGGACGCCTTCTGCTTGAGCATGTTGACCAGCTCCTTGAGCTTGGCGTGCTCCTCGTCCCAGCGCCGCCGCAGCTCTTCGAGCCGCTCGTTCCGGTCCCTGCGGGCCTGCGCGTACGTGGCGAAACCGCCGCCGTGCACCCACGCCTTCCCGGCCTCCACCGTGATGATCCGCCGGGCGGCGCGGTCGAGCAGCTCCCGGTCGTGCGAGATCAGCAGGACGGTCTTGGCCGTCTCCCGGAGCCGCTCCTCCAGCCACCGCTTGCCCGGCACGTCCAGGTAGTTGTCGGGCTCGTCCAGCAGGAGGACCTCGTCGGGGCCTCTCAGCAGGGCCTCCAGGACCAGCCGCTTCTGCTCGCCGCCCGACAGCGTCCGCACCTCGCGGTAGCGGCACCGGTCGTACGGCATGCCCAGCGCGGCCACGCAGCAGGCGTCCCACAGCACCTCGGCCTCGTAGCCGCCCGCGTCGCCCCACGTGGCGAGGGCGCCGGCGTACCGCATCTGCGTGGGCTCGTCGTCGCGCTCCATCATGGCCAGCTCGGCGGCCTCCAGTACCGCGGCCGCCTCCCGCACGCGCGGCGGCGCGACCGAGACCAGCAGGTCGGTCACGGACGTCTCGTCGCGTACGTTCCCGACGAACTGCCGCATCACGCCGAGCCCGCCGCTGTGCGAGACCGTCCCGGCCTGCGGCGTCAGATCCCCGGCGATCATCCGTACCAGCGTGGTCTTCCCGGCGCCGTTCGGGCCGACCAGCGCGGCGGTGTCGCCCTCGCCGACCCGGAACGACACGTCGTCCAGCAGAACCCGCCCGTCGGGCAGCACGAACTCGACATGCCCGACCTCGACGTGCCCCACGTTCTTCCCCTCTCGCGTACGACCTTCGAGTCTGTGGAGACCGGCCGTCCGAAGGCAAGCGGTTTTCCGTCGCGGCAGGTCAGCGCCGGATTAACGAGTCGCCGCCAAGATTCGCAAATGGGATCATAGGGACATGGCCCACGTCTCCCTGTCCTGGTTCCTCCGCAGCAGGGTGATGTCCGCCCTCATCCTCCTGGGCGCCCTCGCCGCCTCGGTAGGGGTCGCCTTCCTCGCCGTGACGGAGGCGCCCGACGGAGACCGCGACCTGCGCGCGTACAAGGCGGCGGCGCCCTGCCCGAGCGCGCCGACGGGACCGGCCGAATGCCGCTGGCAGCAGCCGTTCACCGTTTCCAGCATCCACCTGACCAGCAAGCGGGGCGAACTGGACCGCACGATCCTGGCGGACGCGCGGGGCGCGAGGTGGGAGACGGCCTTCACCTCGAACAAGCCCGTCCTGCGGCTCCTCAGCGAGGGCGACCGGGTCACCGGCACCCTCTGGCGCGGCCGCCTGGTCGAGGTCGCGGCCGAGGGCGAATCGCAGCGGACCGACGCCGCCCCGGCCGACATGCGCGCGCGGCTGCTCATCGCCGCCCTGATCGCCATTCCCCCGTGCCTGGTCGCGGCGGCCGCCTGCGCCTGGCGCCTGGCCCGCCGCGCCGCCCCGACGCGCGGCATGGTCGCCGCCTTCGGGCTCGCCGTCGCCCTCGCCTTCGGCGGCCTCTTCTGCCCCCTCGTCCTCGCCGGGAGCGGCGAGGAGAGATTCTGGCCGGTGGCGGTGGCCTGGGTCCCCATGGCCGCGATCATGACCATCGCCGCCCGCGCCTACGTCCTCCACGAGCGCGACACCGCCCCCGAGCCCGCGCCGTGACGTGGGCGGGAGCCCGGGTACGGTGGATGACCTTGGTGTCCGGCGGGAAATGCGTCCTGGCGGGGTGTCGGTAGTTAGTACGCTCGGAGGGTGAGTCGAGAAGGTGTGACGCCGCAGAGCGAGGATTTCTCCGCATGGTACAACGAGCTGGTCATCAAGGCCCAGCTGGTGGACCGCGGACCGGTGCGCGGCACGATGGTGATCCGGCCGTACGGCTACCGGGTCTGGGAGCTGCTCCAGGCCGACCTGGACCGGCGGATCAAGGACGCCGGGCACGACAACGCGGTGTTCCCGCTGTTCATCCCGGAGTCCTACCTCAAGCGCGAGGCCGAGCACGTCGAGGGCTTCTCGCCGGAGCTGGCCGTGGTCACGATCGCGGGCGGCAAGGAGCTGGAGGAGCCGCTGGTCGTGCGGCCCACCTCCGAGACGGTCATCGGCGAGTACATGGCCAAGTGGATCGACTCGCACCGCGACCTGCCGCTGCTGCTGAACCAGTGGGCCAACGTGGTCCGGTGGGAGATGCGGCCGCGGATGTTCCTGCGGACGACCGAGTTCCTCTGGCAGGAGGGCCACACCGCGCACATCGACGAGGCCGACGCGATGCGCGAGACGATGTGGGCGCTGGACGCCTACACGGCGGTGGCGCGCGAGCTGGGCGCGATCCCGGTCGTGCCGGGGGAGAAGACGCCGGGCGAGCGGTTCGCCGGCGCGGTCCGCACGTACACGATCGAGGGCATGATGCGGGACGGCCGGGCGCTCCAGTCCGGCACCTCGCACTACCTGGGCACCAACTTCGCCAAGGCGTTCGAGATCCAGTACCAGGACGAGGCGGGCAAGCTGCAGCTGGCCCACACCACGTCGTGGGGGCTGAGCACCCGCATGATCGGCGGCGTGATCATGACGCACGGCGACGACAAGGGCCTGGTGCTGCCGCCGCGGCTGGCGCCGTACCAGGTCGTGGTGGTGCCGATCGGGCGCAAGGAGCAGGGCGAGCAGGCCGCCGCCGAGGCCCGCCGGCTCGGCGACGCGATCAAGATGATGGGCATCCGGGTCCACGTGGACGACAACCGGCCGCAGCTCTCCCCGGGCTTCAAGTTCAACGAGTGGGAGATGCGCGGCGTCCCGGTCCGGATCGAGCTGGGCAAGCGCGACCTGGAGAACGGCGTCGCGACCGTCGTCCGCCGCCTCCCCACCGAGGAGGGCCAGGGCAAGGAGCAGATCCCGCTGGAGAAGGTGCCCGAGCTGCTGCCCGGGATCCTGGCCGACTTCCAGTCGTTCCTGCTGGCCCGCGCCGAGGCGTTCCGGGACGAGCACACCGCCGTGGTCGACGGCTTCGAGGCGTTCAAGGGGCAGGTCGAGGGCGGCTGGGCGACGGCCTTCCACTGCGGCCGGCCCGAGTGCGAGGACGAGATCAAGGCCGACACCGCCGCGACCCCGCGGGTCATCCCGGCCGACGCGGCGGAGGAGACCGGCGAGTGCGTCAAGTGCGGGCGGCCGTCCGCGTACGGCAAGCGCGTGATCTTCGGCAAGGCCTACTGAGAAGGCCCGCCGCGAACGGCGCCCCCGGACGGTCCCGTCCGGGGGCGCCGCCGTCCGGTCACCGGTAGTGCGGGCTGGACGCGCCGTCGCCGCCGGCGGTCCGCTTCTCGGTCTGCGGGTCCTCGCCGCCGTCATGGGGCTCGCGGGCCGCCTTCCGGCGGCTGAGCAGCGGCTGCACGAACCACGCCCACGCGCAGAACAGCGCCACCATGAAGGCCGTGACGGTGGCGGCGGTGTCGGACACCAGGGTGTGGATGATCAGCGTGGTCGAGGAGCTGATCGACACCGCGAGCGCCACCGCGCCGAAGATCCCGAACCGGTTGGCCCGCCGGATCAGCAGCGGCTTCTGGTTCAGCTGGAACAGCACCCGGTGCTGGATCACCGGGGCGATGAAGGAGATCGAGGCGATCGCCGCCCCGAACAGCGCCACGTAGAACAGCCGCCGGCCGGCCGCGTTCACGTCGTCGAAGCCCGGCGCGTACGGCACCGTCAGCAGGAAGGCGAACAGCACCTGGACGCCCGTGACCGCGACCCGGAACCCCTGCAGCAGCTCCATCAGCTGCCGGTCGAGGCGCTCGTGCTCGGTCTCGTTACGGGCGTTGTTGCTGGGCCTCATGAGCGCGACATACCCCCCGAAAGGGGTTCTAGTCGGTGTAAGGCGTGTAAGGCCCGGTCCGGTCAGGCAAGCTCGCGGGGCAGAACCCGCAAAGCCAGCATCGACACGTCGTCGCGCAGATCGCCGTCGCAGAACTCCAGCAGCGCCCGCTCCACGGCGTCCAGCATCTCCTGGACGGAGGCGGTCGCGGTCCCGGCCAGGATCTCCAGCAGCCGTTCCTGGCCGAACTCCCGCCGGTTCAGGTCGCACGCCTCCAGCACCCCGTCCGAGTGCAGGAACAGCGTGTCGCCGGGGCCGAGGTCGAGGGTGTCCAGCCCGGCCTCGAAGTCGTCGAACAGGCCCAGCGGGAGCCCGCCGCGGGACGCGGTGCGGATCACGCCGTCCGCGCGCACCACCAGGGCCGGCGGGTGGCCCGCCGTGCCCACCGTGATCGTGACCCGGTCCCCGCCCGGCTTCAGCGCCGCCATCACGGCGGTCACGAAGCGGTCCTCGTCCAGCAGCGCGTGGTTCACCGCGGCCAGCACCTCGGTGGGGTCGTCCCGCCAGCGCGACATCAGCCGCACGCCGTGCCGCGCCGTCGCGGTGACCGCCGCCGCGTCCTCGCCCTTGCCGCAGACGTCGCCGAGGACCAGGCCCCAGCCCGTCCCGGTACGGAACACGTCGTAGAAGTCGCCGCCGACCTCCGCGCCGTGGGTGGCCGCCGTGTAGTGGGCGGCCACCTCGACGCCCGGGATCGCCGGCAGCCGCCTGGGCAGCAGGCTCGACTGGAGCGTCTCGGCCACCTCGGCGCGCCGCCGGTACAGCCGCGCGGCCCGGATGACCAGCGCCAGGTACCGGCCCAGCCGCTGCACGACCGCGAGGTCCATCAGGTCGAACGGGCCGTGCTCGCCGCTGCTCGCCAGCGTGATCGTGCCGAGGCAGCGGTCGCCCTCCTCGATCGGCACGCACATCGTGGTGGTGGCGCCGATGGTGCCGCAGACCGGCTGCCCGTCGGGGCCGGTGCCGAGCAGTTCGAGGTCCTCGATGTGCGGGCGCAGCGCGCTCTGCCGGGTGGTGAAGACCGAGGCGGGCAGCGTCCCGGGGGACGGGTCCAGCTTCTCGATCATCTGGGTGGCGTGCACCGAACGCTCGTCGTCCGGGCCCATCACCACCTGCCGCTGCAGCCGGCCGCCGCCCACCCCGGCCGGGTCCGGCGGGCCGGCGTCGCCGGGCTGCCACGGCACCGCGGCGGCCTGCGGCGAGGTGTCCGCGCCGACCAGGTCGACGATCGCCCAGTCGGCCAGCTCGGCGGCCAGCAGCCGGGCGCAGCGGCGCACCGCCACGGTCTCGTTGAACACCGGCTCGTCCAGCAGCAGCTCGGCGGCATTGGCCAGCACGTCCATCCGGTGCACGAGCGTCGCCACGGCCGCGTCCTCGTCACCGCGCGCGGTGGCGGCGGGCGGCGCGGCCGACAGCGGGCCGGAGGGCGCGGACGACCCGCCCGGCGCGGCGGGCTCGCGAGGCGCGGCCTTCGCCGGGGCCTCCCGCTTCGCGGAGGCCCCCTGCGCGGCGGTGTCGTTCCGCTCCCGCCGGCCCTCCTCGCCGCCGTTCCCGGCACCCGCGGCGGCACCGGCCACCGCGACGACCATCGGGTCGGGCTCGCCGCGGATCCACACCCGGGCCAGCGTCACCACCGCGTCCACCGGCCGCTCGCGGCCCAGCAGCCGGACCGGCACCCGGCGCCGCCGTCCCGTGCGGACGACCCCGGCCAGCTGCGAGCGCAGCGCGGCGCGGGTCGCCAGGTCGCAGAACGCGGTGAACTGCTTGCCGGAGACGTAGCCGGGGGAGGTGCCCAGCAGCGCGGCGGCCTGCCGGTTGACGCGGCGCACGCTGGTGTCCCGGTCGATCAGGAACAGCGGTACGGGGGCGTCCTGGAAGACGGTCCGCAGCACCCGCCGCTCGGTCTCCGCGGCCGCCGAGCGGCCGGCCGAGCTGGACTGGTCGGCGCCCAGCGTCCGCAGTGCTTCGAGGGCCAGCTCCAGCTCCACCAGGGCAGCGTCCAGGGTCGCCCGGAGGTCGGGCGCGGGCATCCCGGCGGCCTGCCGGAGCTCACCGATCCGGTCCTCCAGATCGGTGATCTCGCGCAGGATGCTGTCGGGTTCGAGCTGGTCGGGCATAAAGGGAGCTCCCTACGGTCCCAGGGCACGGCGACACCCGGCCGTGCTGGTCAGCGGGTCCAGGGTGCGACCGCCGTGCGCAGCTTATGCCGGTTTTTCGCGGTCGGCCTAGTCGATCGTCTGATCGGGCTTTTCAGGGGTTTCATGGAGTCCCTGATCCCCCACGATGCGCTGTGCCAGCGCGGTGAGCTTCACGTGGCGGGTCTGTGAAATCCGCCGCATCTCGGCGAACGCGTCGTCGGCGTCGCAGCCGAGCTCGTGCATCAGGATGCCCTTGGCCTGGTCCACCACCGCCCGCGCCTCGACGGCCTCCTGGAGCTGGACGGCGGTGCGGTGCACGCTGTCGTACTGCAGCGTGTTGGACATCGCGGCGCTGCCCTGCGCGACGAGCAGCGAGGCGATGGCGTGCTGGCTGCGCGCCAGCGCGCCCGCGGCCACCCCGTACAGGGTCAGCGTGACCAGGACGGGCGCGCGGACGTGCGGGGTCGTGGAGAAGCAGCGCACCCCGCGGCCCAGCATGTCGTTCATGGCCTCGGGCCAGCGGGGCTCGGCGAGGATGTCGTCGGAGCTCACCGCGCGGCGCAGCCGGACGACGTCGAAGACCGGGCCGTGCCGGCGGGCGAGCTGCCGGTCGACCAGCTGCGCCAGGTCGGGGTGGCTGGCGGCCGACGCCAGCGGCTCGGGCGGCTCGTCCCCGTCGGCGGCGGGGACCGACCAGCGGATGCACGTGGCGCCCGCGCATCCGGGGACGGCCTGCGCCGCCAGTTCGGTGGTGCGGTGCAGGGTGCCGATGTCGGACGACTCGCCGACGATGCCCAGCCGGGCGATCTCCACGGCCAGCTGGTCGGTGAGGACGGACGGGGTGTGCTGCACGGCTCGACCGTATCCCTTTTGTCGGGATACCGGGACCGTCCGGCGGAGCCGGACGGGGCCGAGCGGAGCCGGGATGAGTCGGTCAGAGCCCGTCAGAGCCCGTCGGAGCCCGTCAGAGCCCGTCGGAGCCCGGTCAGCGCCCGTCAGAGGTTCGGTGGTGCCTTGCTGATCTCCCAGAGGGCGTCGGCGCTCGCCGCGGCCGTCCCGTCCGACATGGCCAGGTCGCCGATCGTGACGATCCCCACCGGGCGGTTCTGGTCGTCCACCACCGGTACCCGGCGGACGGCCTCGTCCCGCATCAGCCGCAGCGCGGTGCCGACGTCGTCGTCGGGCGTGACGGTGACGGGCTGGGCGGTGCAGACGTCGCTGAGCGGGGTGTGCGCGGCGTCCCGGCTCTCGGCGACCCCGCGCACGACGATGTCCCGGTCGGTGACCATGCCGCACAGCCGGCCGGAGAGTGTCACCAGCACGCCGCCGATGCCCAGGTCGCGCATCACGCGGGCGGCCTCGTAGAGGGTGGCGTCCAGGGGCAGCGCCCGGGGGCTGACGGTCATGACGTCGCTGATCCTTCGCGACATGGGTGGGTCGACCTCCCATCCGGTGCGCGGTGGCCCGTGGACGCGCTCTACCCGGAGTGCACGCGCCTATGCGGACGGCGGCCTAGAAACGGAAGATTGCCCCCGTACGGGCACCTAGCACGCAGTCGTTGGCATATTCGGCCCTGAACGATACCGGCCGCCCCCGCCAGTGCCCGCGCGCCTCCGCGATCACCGGAGCGTAGATCATCGTGCACGCGGTGTCGCCGGCGGGCTCCCGCTCGATCTCGCCGCCGGACCGGGCGAGGTCGGCGCACGCCTGGGCGGCCCTGGGGTGGGTGCCGCCGAGCGGATCGCACTGGAGGGTGACGCTGCGCGCCCCCGACGCGCCCTCGCCGGGGTGCGACAGGGTGAGCCGGAGGGACGTGGCGGGCGCGGCGGCGGGCGGCCGGTCCGCCGGCGGCGCCGGGGCGGCGGCCGCCTCGGCGGGCAGCAGGGCGAGGGCGGCGCCGGTGAGCGCGGTCGCGACGAGATGCGGCATCGATACTCCTGGACGTCTCGGGCCGAGGCGGGTCATCGCTCAATGTAGCGGCACGGTGACAAAAAGTATCGATGGAACGAGTGATCCCGCGGTCACGGGGCAACCGCGGGATCTCAGGGGGCGGGGCTGCTGCGGGCTGGAACGGCCCCGGTCCGGGGGCGGCGGGACGGGTCAGGCCGCCAGGACGTGGGCGCGGCGATGGTCGGAGAGGGCCTCGCGGAGCTGCTTGCGGCCGCGGTGCAGGCGGGACATCACCGTTCCGATGGGGGTGCCCATCATCTCGGCGATCTCCTTGTAGTGGTAGCCCTCCACGTCGGCGAGGTAGACGGCGTCGCGGAAGTCCTTGGGGAGCGCGCGCAGGGCGTCCACCACCCGGCCGTCGGCGATGCGGTCCAGCGCCTCGGACTCGGCGGAGCGGAAGCCGGCCGCCTCCGCCTCGGCCTGCGCGATCTGCCACTGCTCCAGTTCCTCGGAGCCGGCGCGCTGGGGCTCGCGCTGCCGCTTGCGGTAGGTGTTGATGAAGTTGTTGGTCAGGATCCGGTGCAGCCAGGCCTTGAGGTTCGTGCCCTCCTGGAACTGGTGGAAGTTCACGTAGGCCTTGGTCAGGGTCTCCTGGACGAGGTCCTCGGCGTCGGCGCTGTTGCGGGTCATGCGCACGGCGCTGGCGTACAGCGGGTCGGCCAGCGGCAGCACGTCGCGCTCGTAGCGCTCCGTGGCGGCGGCAGGGGCAGGGGTCTTTTCTCGCGGCATGCTGACAGCGGTCATCGTCGCTCCCCGAAAGGTCGTGACCCGGGTGGGCCGGTTCGTTCGCGCGCGCCGGCGGGCGCGGGCTACCGGGCGGATCGGGCCGCCCCCCGTTGTGGGGTACGTTCCACCGATTCCGGCGGTTCGGCGCCGGTCACGGGCCGATGCCGTGGACGGTCATCGCCGTGCCGGGCCGCCGGGCCGTTGCGGGTTCTCCCGGCCGCGCATGGAGGGTGGGCCGGGGGCGGTGCGCGGATCGCCGCCGCCAGGGCGACCCCGTTCTCCGGGACGTCGCGGGCTCTGAACGATCGGGCGCTGGAACGCGTCGGTGGTGTTCCCTGACAAGTAAGACGCCTGATGGCTCCTTACGGGTTGCGAGCGGTGCACGTGGCCTCCATCACATGTCGGCGATTCTGGATCATTCACCACAAGTGCCCCGATATAGGGCCGGTATGCGGTCCCCCACGCCACGGAACGGGCACCGCCCGGCAAGCCGGAGGCCAGGACGCACGCCAGGGCCCCGGCCGGTGGAGGCGGCCGGGGCCCTGGCGGTCCGGTAGATCTTCTAGTCGAGCAGGTGGTCCAGCGCCCGGCGCATCAGCGCCTCCTGCTCACCGCGGGTCTTGCCCTGCTCGATCCCGAATCCGAGCGTGATCGTGTCCCTGGTCGCCACGGCCGAGACCGTGTCCACCAGCGCCTGGTCGCGCACGAACTCGCTCGTGTTCCCGGGGCTCCCGGGCGGGGCGCCCTGGACGCTCCAGGGGCCGAGGCCGGACTCGAAGCCCTCGGCGTCCACCTCGCCGGCGGACGTGGTCACCCTGGTGTCGTCCACGAACAGGCCCGGACCGCCGGTGAACGGGTCGCTCACGTACGCGATCGAGACCTCGACCCGCTTCCCGGCGTACGCCGACAGGTCGAACGCCGCCGGGACCCAGCCCTGCGAGTCACCGGTGAACGAGTTCCACTGACCGCTCGTACCGGTGTTCCGGCACGGGTTCCCGCCGGTCAGGTAGTGCCCCAGATGCGGGTGCATGGCCATGAAGTAGCCCGCCTCGCACTCGGTCGGGACGGTGTTGCGGGTCCGTCCGTTCCGGTCCGGCAGCGTCGTCCAGTCCTCGCCGCCGGCCGTCCGGGCCTCCACGATCACGTGGTCGAAGCCGCCCTCGGTGCTGTACGACAGCATGGCCTGCAGCGCCGGCGCCTGGGCGGCGGTGACCGAGGACAGGTCGATCGTCCGGGTCAGCCGCCGGTACGTGCTGTCGGCGTGCTGGCTCGCCATGTACCACTCGCCCTCGAACGGCTCGAACGGCCCGGCCGCGCCCAGGTAGTCGCCCGCCTTCCAGCTCCTGAACTGCGGGAACCTGTCCGGCGGCAGCACCGTGGACGTCACCTGGTAGCCGCCCGCCTCGTTCAGCGGGTTGGTGGGCGTTCCGGCGAGATCGGCGTTCATGCCGCCGAACGGGCGTCCCTCACCCGTGAACCGCGTCGGCGCGCCCACCCGGGCCCGGTCGTACCCGCCCAGGTAGTACTGCATGAAGTCGTCCGACAGCAGCTCGCAGTCGTCGCGGAAGTTGCCGCTCACCACGCACGGCCGTTCGGGATGGCCCTTCAGGCCGTAGTAGATCCCGCCGCCGTTCAGCCGGTTGAGCGGGCCGTGGTAGCCGGTCGTCTCGCCGGTGTAGAGCAGCTTGCCGCCCTCGTTGAGGTACGACCGCACCGACAGCAGCGTGTCCTTGGCCCGGTCGGCGACCTGGCTGTCGGGCACGTTCCCCAGGTACGTGCGGACCGGGTCGTCCGCCGCGTCCTGGGTGAGCCGGTTGTCGCCCAGGTACCAGACCACGGCGTCGAAGTGCTTGAGCACGCCGAGGTCGTGCGGGACGCCGTCCTTGTCGATGTCCCAGACCTGCGCCCGGTGCCCGGCCGCCTTGATCAGGTCGGTGTACTGCTTCGCGTACCGCGGCGCGTTCGTGCCCGCCGGATACGACGGGTTGATCCCCGTGTAGTCCTCGTCGGCGACCACCAGCACGTCCGCGCGGCCCGCGTCCCGCACGGTGTACGAGAACCTCTCGCTGGCGACGCGCTTGCCCTTCTTGTAGCCGGTGAACCACGCCTCGACCCGGTCGCCCGGACGCTGCCCGGTGATCTTGCCCCGGTACTCGGCGTAGTAGTGGTCGTTCTCGTCGCCGAACCGCTCGCCGCCGCGCCACTCGCGCACGCCGGTGCTGCGGACCCGGCCGCCGTTGACCCGGTACTCCAGCCGCTTCGCGTGCAGCGACCGCCTGATCACCGACGCCGCCTCCTGGGACTTCCCGTACGAGGCGTTGATCTTGTCGACCTCGAAGTCGGGGGCGGTGCGGCCGACCGGCGAGACCGGCTCGTCCGGATGGTGCGCGGACTTGCCGACCGCCAGCGCCAGATTGACGTTCTTGCGGAACTCGGCCTCGATCAGCGCCTCGTCGTCCGGGAATTCGAACACGCTGCCGCAGTCCTCCGGCCGCCACTCGTCGTCCGGGTCGGACCGGGCGGCGGAGACGCAGGTCGCCATCTCGGGCGTGATCGACAGCGCGCCGTACCGGTTGTCGGCCTCGCCGTCGGTGTCGCCGTTGGTGGTGTAGAGCTGCGCGCCCAGCTGCGGCGTGTAGCCCGGAACGGCCGGGTTGTCGATGTCGCCCAGGATCGCGTCGTGGATCACGTCGTCCGGGCTGCGGGTCAGCGACTGCCAGCCGACGCCGTGCAGCAGCAGCTCGGCCGCCGAGTGCCAGTTCAGGACGTACTTGGGCTTGGCCCGCTTGAACAGCCCCGTCTGCGCCTTCGTCTCCGGCTCGGAGGCCGGGCCGGGGCCGCGGTAGGTGCCGCTGGTGGGCTGGTCGGAGGAGCCCTCGTTGTCGTAGCCCCACTTGTAGGAGAAGTTCCGGTTCAGGTCCACGCCGTCGGCGCCGGTGATCTGGCCGTCGCCGTCGTTGTCGCGGACGTTCTTGCGCCAGAGCCGGAAGCCCTCCTGGAACGTCAGGTCGTAGCCGTCGACGTTCACCACGGGCACGAACCACAGGTCCGTGGTGTCGACGATCTTCGTGAGCTCGGCGTCCTTGCCGTACCCGTTCACGTAGTGGTGCAGCAGCCGGCGCACCATCTCCGGGGTGATCCACTCCCGGGCGTGCTGGGTCGCCTGGTAGATCACGGCCGGGCGCTTGCCGTCCTTCAGCCGCGCCACGTCCTTGCTCACTCGGATCGCCGTGATCGGCTTGCCCTGGTGGGACCGGCCGATGTCGACCGCCGTGGCGATGCCCGGATGGTCGGTGGCGACCTTCAGGATCTCCTCGCGGATGTTGCCGGGGCCGCTGTACGGGCGGAACACGTTGTCCGGCTGGGCCCGCGCGGCCTTGGCGCGCTGCGACGCGTCCTTGCCGCCGACCTTCTTGACCTCCAGCCGGATGCCCTGCTTGGCCAGGGCGCCCGCCTGGACGCCGTTCATCACCACTTCGACGCGGGTCTTGCCGTTCTGGGAACGGCCGAACGAGACCTCCTCATGGTCCAGGCCGACCCCGTTCAGCCTCTTGAGCTGCTCGGGGGTCAGATCACCGGCGTAGACCTCGACGCCGCCGGACGGGGCGGCGGGTTCGGGCTCCGCCTGTGCGGGGGCCGCCACCAGCGTTCCGGTCAGGAGCGCCGCGGCGGCCAGGATGGAAACGGCCACCGGTCGGCGCCGCACCGCGCGGCGCCGGTCGTGCCTGTCATGCCTGCGCGTCATCGCGCCTCCCTGGCAGGGGATCACAACGGGGCGGCGTGATCGTCTGCCCGGACGCCAGGGGTGTCAATGTGCCTTTAGTGCTGTTTGCCGCATTCGGTCAGTTCGGGCTCCGTGTGCACCGGAGGGCCCCCGGAGGCGTCGGGAGGCGCCCCCGGCCGCCGCCGCGGGCCGGGTGCACGGCTTCCTGCCCTGGCGGCAACAGATTGTCGCCCCGGCGACAGCAAGTTTCCGGCGGCGCGTTCTGCATGATCGATAGGCGGGACCGAACGGGTCGAGCGACCCTTCCCAGGGCGGGGGTTAGGTGTTGGGTGCGAGTCTGACGCTGCCGGTACCGGAGACGCTGGAGGCCACCTACGCGGTCGCCCTCGCCGTACCGCCGCCCGATCCGCTCGCCGCGGCCCGCGACCGCGTCGCGGCCCGCCCTGGCGGCCCGCTGCGCGACCTGGTCCTGCGGATGCTCGGCAGCCCGCTGCTGACCCTCGACCTGCGCCCCGCCGCCGGGTTCCCGCCGCTGCCGGCCGACCTGCTCGCCGCGTACGGCGCCACCCGCCGCGACCTGGCCGGCATCGCCGCCGCCTCGCACGTGCTGGCCGTGCGCGCCACGTACCGGCCCGGCTGGCCGCCCGCCCACGAATGGGCCGCGCGCACCGTCGCCGCCGCGGTCGCCGGGGCCCCGGACGGCGAGCACGCGGCGCCGGTCGTCGACGTCTTCACCCCGCAGGTGCTGGACGCCGGGCGGATCGAGGCGTCGCTGCCCGGCCCCGACGGCACCGTCCGGCTCACGGACTGGATCCTGCTGCCGCACGCCCCCGCACCGGACGGCTTCTGGTTCACCACCAGCGGCCTGGCCCGGTTCGGGCTGCCGGAACTTCAGGCGCGGAACGTGCCGCCGCGGCTCGTCGAACCCTGGGGGCTGCTGCTGAACGGGCTGGCCTCCCGCCTGCTCGGCCTGTGGCTGGACGAGCTCCCGGCCGGCGAGCAGCCGGTGTTCGTCGAGCTGCCGGAGACCGTCTCGGTGGGGCTCCAGGACGTCGCCGCCGCGCAGGGCGCCGGCGAGCCGCCGCACGGCGACGGCGAGGTCGAGGTCCGGCTGCGGCTCGACCCCGGCGGCGCCGGCGGCGGGCCGCTGCTCACCGTGCTCCCCGCCGCCGGCGGCCCGGACGGCCCGGAGGCGCTCTGCGCCGCCCTCTTCGGCTCGTCCCGCCCGGCCTGATGGGGCCGCGCGCGCCGCGCCCGCCCGGACGCGCTTGCCGGGATCACCGCGAGGGCCGAGGATCGGGAACGTGAGAATCGGTCCGCGCGACAGCCCCCAGCCGCCCGAGCCGGGCGACGAGTCCCCCGAGCCCGCGACGCCCCGTCCCGTACCGCACGACGGCGACGTCCACGTGGCGGGCTCCCCGACCCCCAGGCCACCGGAGGAGCCCCCCGGCGACCGGCCGCCGCCGCCCGCCCCCGGCGAGTGGGTCCCCGTCCAGGGGACGCCCGCGCCCGGGGAGCGGGCCGGCGCGGCGGGCACCGGCCGGGACCCCGCCGTCGAGCGGCGCGAGCAGCGCGAGCGCGAGCTGGCCGAGCTGTACGAGCGGCGCAGCCGCGAGGTGCGGGAGCAGCGCGCCGCGCGGGACGCCGCCGAGCGCCGCGAGCGCGGCGAGCCGGAACGCCCGGCCCCCGAGCCGCCCCGCCCGCCCCAGCAGCCACCGACCTTCGAGCCACCCTCCCAGCAGCCGCCACCTTCCCAGCAGCCGCAGCCGTCTCAGCAGCCGCCACCTTCCTCGCAGCCGCCGTCCTCCCAGCGGCCGCCGTCCGAGCAGCCGCATTCTCAGCAGCAGCCGCCGTCCCAGCTGCCGCCGTCCTCCCGGCAGCGGCCGCCTTCTCAGCAGCCGCCGTCCTCCCGGCAGCGGCCGCCTTCTCAGCAGCCGCCGTCCTCCCAGCCGCCGCCTTCCCCGGAGCGGCCGTCGTCCCAGCAGCGGCCGCCGTCCGGGCGCCCGGCTGCGCCGCCGTCCGGGCCGTCGGCCGTGGCGTCGCCCGCGGACACCGTTCACGACGTCCCGGCCTGGACCGCGCCCGAGCCGCGGGCCGCCGCCGGTCCGATGGACGACCCGGACCGGCGCCGCACGATGGTGGACACGTTCGTGGCGGAGTTCGTCGCCAGCGCGACGTGGCGGGCGACGCTGACCGTCCTGGAGGGCTCGTTCCCCGGCCTCGGGATGGCGGCCACGCTGTCGCGCCGCACGGACGAGCTGTGGCGCACGATCGGCACGCTGGACGAGGTCGGCGCCGCCAAGCTCGGCGTGCCGGTCTGGCTGGACGCCGGCGGCATGGCGTTCGACCTCAGCGCCCGGCTGCGCACCCGCACGGTGGCGGCGGGCACGGCGGGCGCCGGGCCGGCGGTGCGGCCGCGGGCCTCGTGGCCGTACGCGGGCGCGTTCGTCATCGACACCCTCGACCCGCTGCGCTACCACCGCGCCGTCGGCGGCCCGGCCGCCCCGGGCGCGCCCGCCGCGCCGCCGCCCGGCGAGGAGGACGACAGCGGCGTGGTGATCGTCGCCGATCTGGCCGCGGCCGGCGTCCGGGTGCTGGACGCGGCGGCGCTGTGGCGCTACGCGGGCCGTGTCGTGGTCGCGACCCTGCACGACCCGCTGCGTCCGGAGACGCGGGCGGTGGCGCGCCGTGCCCTGCGCGCCCTGCAGCGCGTCGTGTTCGTGGATCCGGGCCTGGGCCTCGGCCTGTGCCTGCGGATCGACGTCAGCCGGACGCCGCGCTGCCTGCTGGCGTTCGCCGTGGACCGCGCCGACGAGCAGACCCCGCATTTCGTCCGTCCGTAGGCGCCGCGCACGTGCATGGGCGGAGGGCGCGCCCCGGGGTCACTCCGGGGCGCGCAGCCAGCTCAGGTCCGCCTGGAGGTCGGCGGGCAGCTCGCGGATCCGGGTGGCCGGCTCCCACGGCTCGGCCGACTCCGGCACGTCGTCGGGCAGCAGCCCGCAGACCAGCGCGGTCGAGGTGCGCACGGCGGTGAACGCGCCGATCCGGGCGATCCCGCCGCCGGCCAGGTGGGCCAGCTCGGCCAGCAGCGCGGCCAGCGCCGACGGGTCGTGCGGGTCGCGCAGGTCGCGGACGTAGGTGAACAGCTCCTCCGCGAGCGCGTCCGCGCGCCGCCCCGACAGGTGGTACGAGGTGCCCAGGAACGCGCCGCCCGGCGTCTGCACCGAGCGCTGGTCGCGGATGCGGACGCGCAGGCCGTACTCGGCGGAGCAGCGCTCGTACGCGTCGGCCAGCAGCGCCTCCGCCTCGCCCTCCTCGCTGAGCAGCAGCCCGGAGACGACGCCCTCCTCGCGGCCGAGACGCTCCAGCATCTCCCGCCGCAGCTCCCCGACGACCTGCTCGGCCGCGTCCAGCGAGCGGGCCAGCGCGTGCCGGGCGGCGCGGTCGAGCTCGGCCCCGGACAGCTCGGCCGAGACGGCGCCGAGCCGCTCCTCCATCCGGTCGACCCGGCGGGCGAGCTCGGTGACCTCCGCCGGCGGCCGGTCGGCCGCGTACAGCGACCCGGGCGGCGGCTGCGCCGGCGGCGGCGCGGGCTCCTCGGCGCGCGCCGCCGGCTGCGGGATCGTGATCGCCGGGGCGTCCCGCAGCTCGGTCAGCTCGGCCTGCAGCGCGTCGTGGCGCTTGCCGAGCTCGTGGATCTGCGACCGGAGCTCGCGCAGTTCCGCCTGCGCGCGGGGGAGACGCTTGTCGGAGGCGAGATAGAGCTCGCGCCCGGCGATCGCCAGGCACAGCAGGACCAGGACGACGGTGGTCATGAAGCTCCTCGGGGGGCGGCTGCCCTCCGACCCTAACCGGCCCGCCGCGCCCCGGCCGAGAGCGCGGCCGATCTCCGTCCAAATCCCCCGAAAATTCGGGGTTGTCAGCCGAAGAGGCCGCCCAGGAGGCCGCCGAGGATCTCGCCGACGGCGCCGGCCGCCTCCTCCGCCACCGCGTTGCCGGCCTCGCTCGCGACGGCGTTGGCCGCCTCGTTCGCCGCGTACCCCGCGACGTGCCCGGCCGCGTCCGCGGCGACGTTCCCGGCGTAGCCCGCGACCGCGTCGCCGAACTGGCCCATCGGGACGCCCGCCGCGTAGCCCGCGACGTTGGCCGCGCCGCCGACCACGTTCCCGAAGGCGTCGACGGCCGCGCCCGCGGCCATCCCGCCCGCGACACCGGCGGCGGCCACGCCGCCGACCGCGGCGGCCGCGCCCCAGCCGGCCCCGTGGTGGGGCCGCCCGTGATGCGAAGGCCCGTAGCCGGGTGGCGGCGGGTAGTGCGGTGCGCCGTGGCCGGGAGGCGGCGGGTACGACGGGGAGTGGGCCGGGGGCGGCGGGTACGGCTGCCCGCCGCCCGGCGGGGGCGGCGGCGGGGGAGCCTGCCCCGGGTACGGGGCGGGTGCGGGCCCGCCGGGGCCGGGAGGCGCGGGCGGTACGGGCGCGTTCGGCGCCATGGGGCCGTGTGCGGGGCCCTGGCCCGGTCCGGGCGCGGGCGGTGGGAACTGCCCGCCGGGCTGCCCGTACTGGCCGGGACCGCCGTACGAGGCGGCCGCCGGAGCCGGGACGCCGTGCTGGCCGGGCGGTGGCGGCGGGAACGTGGCCGGGCCGCCGGGCGGCGGCAGCGGCGCCCCGCCGGGAGGCGTGTGGTGGCCCTGGCCGGGCCCGGGGGCGGGCGGCGGGGGCGCTCCGGGCGAGTGGAACGATCCCTGCGCGCGGGGCCGGGACGCGGCCTCGCCGAGCCACCGCTCGATCTTCGCGCCCCAGTCGGTCTCGGCGGCCTCGGGGTGCTCGACCTGGAAGCGGCCGAACGACTCGTCCCCGCCGCCCCCCTCGCGCCGGTCGGCCTCCAGCACGAACGCCATGTGCCGGGGCGAGGCCACGAAGGTCAGCCCGATCTCCCCGAACCTGCCCTGGTACCGCGGCGGCGGCGCGAGCCGGATCTCCTGGAAGAACGGCAGCTGCTGCGGCACGCCGCGCAGCTTCGACTGCTCGAACGCCACGTTCTGGATCTTGAAGCCGAGCCGGGCGATGGCGGCCAGCACCCACTGCTGCGACTTGAGCGGCTCCACCGAGATCGGGTCGACGTCGCCGGGGTCGGCCGCGCCCTTGACGTCCACCTCGGTGCACAGCCCGATCGTGAAGCCGGGCAGCTCGCGGCCCAGCACCGTGGTGAACGGCAGCTCGTACGGCAGCGGGATCGAGAACGCCAGGTCGCGCCGCTGCCCCGGGTCGAGCCGGAACGAGCGGGTGAGCGCGCCCCGGTAGACCTCCGGGCCGGCGCTCTCGCCGCCGTAGCCGTTCTGCATGCGCGGCATCAGCGCCAGCGTCACATGCCGGATCTCCGCGGGCTGCGGGCCGGCGACGACGTGCACCTTCCCGGCCACGACGCCGCCGGGACGGCAGTTCGGCTCGGACAGGATCGTCTCGACCGAGACGCCGGGCGCCCCGCCGCCGTACCCGCCCGCCATCTGCCCATAGGCCACTGGCCGTTCCCCTCTCGCGACACCGGGGCCCGATCCCGTCGACGCGGGCCCGCTTGGTCAGACGGAATCCACCATGCCATCGGTTCACTCCGGCAGGCGACGCTTCATCCCCAAAACATCACCGAAGCGCCTTATTTCGGAATCCCGGACGGGCTAGCCGTTCTCGGCCGGGGCCTCCGTCGCCGAGACGGTGACCGGCGCGTACCCGAGCTTCTCCAGCGGCTCCACGATCTGCCCCGCGTCGCCGACCGCGATGACCGTTAGCTTCTCCGGGTCGACGTGCTCGGCGTACGCCCGCGCCACCTCGTCCGGCGTGGCGGCGCGCACCGCCTCCAGGTAGCGGCGCGGGTAGTCCGCGCCCAGGTGGTTGGCGGCGGCGTCGGCGAGCTCCGCGGCGACCGAGCGGGCCGTCTCGTACTCGGCGGGCGCCCGGTCGGCCAGCGCCCGCACCGACGCGCCGCACTCCTCGGCGTCGATGCCGCGCGTCACCACGCCGCGCAGCTCGGTGAGCGCGTCCGCGACGGCGTCGGCGGTGACCTCGGTGTGCACCGCGCCCTGCGTGATGAACAGGCCGCAGTGCCGCAGCCGCAGCAGCCCGGCGCGCACGCCGTACGTGTAGCCCTTCTCCTCCCGCAGCACGCTGTTGAGCCGCGAGGTGAGGCCGCCGCCCAGCACGTGCGACACGACCGTCAGCAGCGGCCAGTCGGGGTGCGCGCGGTTGGGCACGCCGTGCCCGATGCTCAGGTACGTCTGCACGGAGCCGGGACGGTCCACCACGACGATCCGCGGCCCGGACGTGGGCGGCACCGCGTCGGGCGTGCGGAAGACGCCGGCGGACGTCGTCCAGCCCTCCAGCGCCGCGTCCAGCGCGCCTGTCGCGTCCACGCCGGACAGGTCCCCCGCGACGACCGCGGTCGCCTCGGCCGGGACCACCGAGCCGTAGAAGTCGCGCACGGCGTCGCCGCGGAGCGCCTCGACGGAGGCGGGCGTGCCGCCGGTCGGGCGGGACGCCCGAGCCTCGGCGGGGAACATCACCGCGCGCAGCTCGCGCATCGCCCGCGAGCCCGGGTCGGCGTCCTCCTGCGCGATCTCCTCCAGCCGCTCGCGGACGAGCCGGCGCACGTCGGAGTCGGCCAGCGCCGGCTCCCGCACCACCGAGGAGAACAGCTCCAGCGCCGCGCCGAGCCGGGTCACCGGCACGTCCAGCGCGATCCGCAGCGCGGTCAGGTCGGCGGAGGCGTACAGGCTGGCGCCCAGCCGCTCGAACGCGGCGGTCAGCGCGGTGCCGCCGCCGGGCTCGGTGCCCTCCAGCAGCGCCCGCGCGGCCAGCGTCGCGACGCCGTCCAGGCCCTCGGGCTCGCGGCCGGCGCCCGCGTTCAGCACCAGCCGGACGGCCGCCAGCCGGCGGCCCGGCAGGTCGCAGCGCAGCGTGGCGGGGCCGCCGCCGGGCACCGCGCCCTCCGTACCGGCCGGGAACGCCCACGCGGGGACGGGCCCGGGGGTCGGCCGCGGTGCCAGCGCCAGGCCGGGCGAATCGGTGCTCACGACGCCGTACCTCCGTAGGTCAGGACGGAGCGGGCGCCGGGCTTGAGCCACTCGCCCGCCATCTCCTTGATCTGGCTCGCGGTGACCGCCGCCGCGCGGCCCGGCGCGGTGAACACCCGGGCCGGGTCGCCGAACTGCGTGGCGTTCTGCGACAGCGCGTTCGCCAGGCCGGTCACCGTCTCGGTCTGCTCCAGGAAGCCGCGCTCGGCCTGCGCGGTCGCGCGCGCGGTCTCGTCGGCGTCCGGGCCGTGCTCGGCGAAGCGGGCCAGCTCCTCGTCCAGCACCGCGGCGATCTTCTCCGGGTCGGGGCCGATCGCGTCCACGATCGCCAGCGAGGGCCCGCCGGCCAGCCGGGTCACGCCCGCCCACACCTCGGTCGCGATCTCCTCGCGGCGCACCATGCGGTCGTACAGCCGGGAGCCGGAGCCGCCGCCGAGGATCTCCACGGCCAGCTCGGCCGCCTCGACGTCGTCGCCGCCGTCCGACGGCAGCGGGAACATCGCGAAGTACGCGGGGGACGGCACCTCCTCGTCCACCGCCTCCCCGTTGATCCGGCCCAGCGGGCCGAGGCCGCCGGGCCGCGACGGCGGCGCCTGCGGGCCCGCCGGGATGCCGCTGAAGTAGCGCTCCACGGCGGCCAGCGTCTCGTCCGGGTCGACGTCGCCGACGATCGACAGCACCGCGTTGCCCGGCGCGTACCAGGTGCCGAAGAAGTCGGTGCAGTCCTCCAGCGTGGTCGCGTCCAGGTCCTCCATCGAGCCGATGGGGGTGTGGTGGTACGGATGCCCCGCCGGGAACGTCAGCGCGCACAGCCGCTCGAACGCGGTGCCGTACGGCTGGTTGTCGTAGCGCTGGCGGCGCTCGTTCTTCACCACGTCGCGCTGGTTGTCGAGGTTGGTCTGGGTGAGCGCGGCGGGCAGCGTGCCCATCCGGTCGGCCTCCAGCCACAGCGCCAGCTCCAGATGGCTGACGGGGACCGTCTCGTAGTAGTTGGTGCGCTCGAACGACGTGCTGGCGTTGAACGTGGCGCCGGCGCTCTCCAGCAGCGCGGCGTGCTCGCCCTCGGCGACGTTGGCCGAGCCCTGGAACATGAGGTGCTCGAAGAGGTGGGCCAGCCCGGTACGGCCGGCCCGCTCGTGCCGCGAGCCCACCCCGTACCAGATGTTGACGGCGGCCAGCGGTACGACATGGTCCTCGCAGACCACCACGCGCAGGCCATTGCCGAGCGTGTGCTCGTGCAGCGGCTGTTCTGCCACGGAGCGCTCCCGTCCGATCGGAGGTCGGTTCAGCGAACAGCACCGCGCGCGTCGGCGGGACGGCGCCACCCTGGCGGCGGGCTTGATCTCTGTCTCACGGTACCGGTTCGCGGGGCCGCCGGGTGTCGTACGGGGGCGGGGAGCGGCGATGAGCGGCGATGAGCGAGGAGGGAAGGGAGACGAGAGGCGGAGGGCGGGAGGAGCGAGGAGGAGAGAAGAGAGGAGAGAAGAGAGGTGCGGAAGGCAGGAAGGGGCCGTGAGGGGGCGGGTCAGCCCCCGGTGCGGGAGTTGCCGGTCCCGCCGCCGCTCTGCGCGGCCGCGGCCTCGTGGGCGGCGATCGCGTCCTCCAGGGAGTGGTGCAGCACGAAGATCTTGGTGAGCTGGGTGACGTGGAAGACGCGGCGCACCCGGTCGTTCACCCCCACGAACGACATGGAGCCGTCGCGGGCGCGCAGCCGGTGGTAGATGCCGACCAGCACGCCCAGCCCGGTGGAGTCCAGGAAGGTGACCTCGCCGAGGTCCACCACCAGGTGCGCGGCGCCGGTGTCGATGATCTCCAGCAGCAGCTCGCGCAGGCGAGGGCTGGTGAAGACGTCGATCTCACCGCTGATCGTTACGACGGTGAGCCCTTGCTCTTCCCGGTGCGCGACGGCGAATTCCACCGAAACTCCCTCTCCGCTCGATTTGTGGATGGGCGTATACCCGCGTGGAGCTGCCGTTACCCTCTCCGGCGGTTGCGACCTCGGCCACAGCCGCGTCCAAAGGGGGTTCAAGGGCGTCTGGAGGGCGTCCAGGAGGCTTCTACGGGGCGCGGAACAGCGCCCAGACGATCTTGCCCTGCGGCAGCCCGCACCAGCCCCACCGGACGCTGAACGACTCCACCAGGTGCAGCCCGCGGCCGGTCTCGGCGATGTAGTCGGGCTCCTTGCGGCGCGGCGCCTCGGGGCTGGCGTCCATGATCCCGCACAGCAGCCAGGGCGCCTGGTGCAGCAGCCGCAGCCGGATGGCCGCGGGCGCGGAGCCCAGCGGGTCGGCGGACCCGTGGGGGGCGCGGTCGGCGCGGTTCCGGCGGTCGGCCTGGTCGTCGCAGGGGTGTACCGGGTGGACGGGGTGCGGGGCGGGCCGGGCGAAGGCGGGCGCGCCGCTGTGCCGCAGCGCGTTGGTGACGAGTTCGGAGACCACCAGCCCGACGTCGTCGGCCAGCGCGGCGCCGCCCCAGCCGTCCAGCCGGGAGAGCGCGAAGTGCCGCGCCTCGGTGACCGATTCCGGTTCGGGGAGCACGGTGAACGAGACGGTCGGGCCGGTCAGCCCGACCAGGGCGCGCAGGGCGAGGTCGAGCCGGTGCGGCAGGTCACGCGATTCGGGCACCGGAACCGAATGACCGGCACAGTCCTGTGTGCCCGCCGGCCCCGTGCTGGAGGCGGCCCCCCAGCGCGTGTCGTCGTGCGCGTGGCGTGACGTCATTCCCCGGACCCCGCAGAGTGATCTCGTTGTGCAGCCGTGGCTCGGAAGTCTCGTGCGTTATCCTGCGCATCGTAGCGTGCGAATGCAAGGCCCAATGCACGTGCATCCGAACCCGGGAGTAAAGATCGGTAGGGTGCCCGCGCGGGGGATCGGAGGTATCCGCAGGACAGGGAGCGCAGTGGCACACTTGGCTCTCCGGCTCCGCCGGGGAAGATCGCTGTCCGCCGATGAGCCGGGAGGTTGGGCGTGACTCCAGAGACGCCGGGAACTGGGTCGACGGTACGTCGGATCCTGCTCGGCTCGCAGCTCCGTCGCCTGCGCGAGGCGAAGGGCGTGAGCCGCCAGGACGCCGGTTACGTCATCCGCGCGTCGGAGTCCAAGATCAGCCGCCTGGAGCTGGGGCGCGTCAGCTTCAAAGAGCGAGACGTCGACGATCTGCTCACGCTGTACGGCGTCGTCGAGGAGACCGAGCGCGAGGCGCTGCTCCAGCTGGCCCGGGAGGCCAACACCCCGGGCTGGTGGCACCGCTACAACGACGTCCTCCCCGGCTGGTTCCAGACCTATGTGGGACTGGAGGAGTCGGCGGCGCTGATCCGGACCTACGAACTCCAGTTCGTCCCGGGCCTGCTCCAGTCGGAGGGCTACGCGCGGGCGGTCATCCGCCTGGGCAACGCCGGTGCGGCCGAGCACGAGATCGACCAGCGCGTCGGGCTGCGGATGCAGCGGCAGGAGCGGCTGACGGGCCCGGAGGCCCCGAGGCTGTGGGCCGTTCTGGACGAGGGGGCGCTGCG
This sequence comes from Spirillospora sp. NPDC029432, assembly GCF_040703975.1. NCBI lineage: Bacteria > Bacillati > Actinomycetota > Actinomycetes > Streptosporangiales > Thermomonosporaceae > Spirillospora > Spirillospora sp. NPDC029432. The sequence goes on along the minus strand of NZ_JBEZWH010000002.1, from coordinate 1,375 downwards.
CCGTCCGATCGGCGGGCCGGAAGTGATGCGGGGCCAGTTCGAGCATCTCATCGAGATGTCCAAGCTGCCCAACGTCACCATCCAGGTCATGCCGTTCCGGTTCGGCGGCCACGCCGCCGAGGGCGGTGCGTTCTCCATCCTGCGCTTCCCCGAACAGGACCTGCCGGACGTGGTGTACGTCGAGAACCTCACCGGCGCGATGTACCTGGACAAGCGCGACGACGTCGACACCTATTTGCAGGCGATGGAACGCCTGTGCGTCGACAGTGCGACACCGGAGCGCACCGTCGAGCTTCTCGGTGATTACCTCAGAGACATGATGCTCGGAATCGACAAGGGACAGAACACCCCACGACGGACTAACGCCTACGACAACGGCATGCCGGCGACCGGACTCCAGGGAGCCCGCTGGCTGAAGTCGCGGCGCAGCAACTCCCAGGGGAACTGCGTGGAGATCGCGGAACTGCCCGGCGGGCGGATCGCGATGCGCAACTCCCGGCACCCGGAGGGCCCCGCCCTCATCTACACGCGGCCCGAGATCGAGGCGCTCATCCTGGGCGCCAAGGACGGCGACTTCGACCACCTGATCACGGCCCCGTCCAACTGACCGGACGCGTACCCGTTTCCGGTCCGACCTGATCGACCTGATCGATCCGACCGGCCCGACCGATCCCGATCCAGATCCGACCTTCGACCGCCGGGCGCCCCGCTCCCGTAGCCGCGCCCGGCTCTCCATCCGGCCCCTCGGCCCGGCCCCTGAACCGGGCCCCTGAACCGGTCCCTCAGCCGCAGTTGCCGTACGGTGCGGCCACCGAGCCGGCGCCGAACCGGACGCACTTGCCGGGCGCGCTGACGAACACCGGTCCCGCGTACCAGGCGAACGACCCGCCGTCGCCGATCCTGCTCCCGCCCTGCGCCTGGATCCAGACCGACACCGCCGACGGCTTGCCGACGTTCTTCGTCTTCATCGTCACGGCGCAGTTGTTGCGGGACGAGTTGCTGTAGAGCAGGTACGCCCGGCCGCCCGGAACCGCGATGGAGCGCTGCAGGTAGTAACCGCTGCCCTTGCCGCCGGTGTTGCAGGCGCTCTGGGGCGTGTACTTGTTCGGCGGCTCCTTGGCGGGCGCGCCGCCGCCGCCTCCGCCGGCCGGGGGAGCGGTCGTCCCGGGACCGCCGCCGGGCTTGCCGGGGGTCTTCGATCCGCCCGGCTTCGCGCCGGGGCTCTCGGAGTTCTGCGGCTTCGCCTCGCCGCCCTTGGGGTCCTGGGCGCTGCCGCCGGCCATCGCTACCGGTCAGGCCTTCCCCACCAGATGCCCCCACCCGGACCGGATGAAGTCGGTACACAGCACTCGAACTCGTCGAACTCGTCATCGCT